>JADJCA010000014.1 GCA_016703425.1 Myxococcales bacterium | reverse complement strand
GACGGTTGTTCGCATGATGCAGGTCAAAGGTGGCTACTGAGCGCCCGAGGACATCAAGAAGACGTCGCTCAATCCCAACCCCGATCCGAAGCAGTTGGAGCCCAACGAGGTTGCCGAACGGACGCGCCGCATCCACCTGGAACGATCTGGAGAACATTCCCTTCTTCCTCGCCGCGGGCTTCCTCTTCATATCCGACGGACCTCGTCCTTGTTGCTCGCGCGCGCTCTTCTCTCCGGCTACGTGGTGACGCGGCTTCTGCACTTCGCCGCCTACTTCACGGGGCAAACCAACGACATGCGCGCCGCCCTCTGGACGCCGGGCTCGCTCATCATTTTGTTCATGGCCGGGCGGACGCTGCAGGTCGCGCTGGGGTTTTCCGGTCTCTACTAGGCGGCCGCGGTCGGTCGCGCCGGTGCCGTCACGTCGTGGCGCGCCTCACGGAGCTCACCGCCAGGACGAAGGGCGGCGCCGCAAAGGCGAGGAAGGTGCAGTGAGAGGAGCTCACCCCAGAGGAGGCCGATGCTGGAGGCGCTTCGCGGAGCCGTCAGGGGGCCACTTCATCGCGCGGTCAGGTTCTGTCGTGTCGGCTCGCTCTTCTCTTGCAAATCGACTCGGCGGCTGCCCCACGTCGGCTGAAGGCCGTGCTGAACGTGCTCGCTGAGCTGTAACCGACGCGTTCGGCGACTTCGGCGAGCCCGAGGTCGGTCGGCGCAACAGATGCCCCTCGCCAGCGCCATGCGCCGGGAGGGCGACCAGATACTCCATCGGCGGCAGCCCCACCGCCCGAGTGAACCGCTCAAAGAAACGCCGAGAGCGGGAGAGGGCGGACGTCTTGGCAAGCTCGGCCCACGGTCCACGGCCGCGCGACCCTGGCGTGCATCTGCCGGATCGCCGCCGCCAGCCGTGTGTCGCCAGCCCGCGCAGCAGCCCCGGGGGCGCGTCGTCACCCGACGGCGACCTCCAGTGCTTCGATCAGCAGCACCTCCACGGGGCGGGTGAGGACGAGGTCGCGGGGCCCGATCTCTGCTCGCTTGATTCTTCACCAACGAGCCGCACCAGCATGGAGAGCTCGTGCGCTGCGCATGCACCACTGCCGGCAGCAGCGACACCAGCTACGACGCGTCCGGCGAGTCGAATTCGAAGTAGCCACCAGGAGGCGGACGTCGGGTCGCCCTCCGCGCGTGCCGCCGTGGCTTACCTCACCCGCCGCTTGGCCGTCACCTTCGGGTCGATGAGTGCGGGCGTCACTTGCTCGAAGCCCGATATTGTGAACCCCGGCGTCGCGGGCAGCAGGACGAAGTCGCCGGTTTCGAGCGTCGGTGCCTCCTCCCCGTCCACGGCGAGCCGGCAGCTCCTCGAGAACGGCGCAGAAGCAAGCCAGGCCGAACCTGAGTAGCGCACCCCCCAGCGCCCGCGCCTAGATGCCTTTCGGAGAACCCGGCGCGTGGCTGCAGCAGCGATGACTTCCAGAGAGGGATCGTTGCGTTTCTGGACGCTCGCAAAGAAATGGTTCACTCGTAGAGCGCGGAGATCGCAACAAGGGCGCTGTCAAACAACCGTGAAGGACGCATGAAGACAGTGCTCGTCACCGGCACCTCGTCGGGCTATGGTCTGGAGACTGCCCGCCACTTCCATGCCCAGGGCTGGAACGTGATCGCCACCATGCGAACGCCCGGCGAGGACATCCTGCCCCGCTCCGAGCGGCTTCGCGTCCTGCCGCTCGACGCTGAAGCCCGCCAGCATCGCGGCCGCGGTCGAATCGGCCGGCCCCATTGACGTGCTCGTCAACAATGCCGGTATCGGCGTCGTCGGCGCCTTCGCGGCCACGCCCATGTCCACCGTGCGAGGTGTTCGGGACCAACACCTTCGGCGTCATGGCGATGACGCAAGCGGTGCCGCCCGCGATTCGCGAGCGTCAGTCCGGCGTGGTCGTGAACGTGACCTCGAGCGTGACGCTGGCGATGCCGCTGGCAACCGTCGTACACCGCGAGCAAGGTGGCCATCGAGCGGTTCGCCGGATCGCTCGCGTTCGCTCGCGGCCTTTCGGCATTCGCGCGAAGCTGGTCGAGCGGGTTACGCCCCGACGACAAGCTTCACGAGCAACGGCGGACGGCGCATGGAAGGACTGATCCCAGACGCCTACCTGCCCTTTGCGGAAGCCGATTCGAGGCTCTTGCGAAGACGACGTCGGTGACGAAGGAGTCCGACGTGGCAGTCGTGTGCGTGCCGCCAACGAGGGGATAGAGATCGTGCATGACGAGCACCGTCTTGCCGTCCTTCTCCTCGAAGGTGATCGTGGTGATGGCGCCGCCGTCGCCCGTTTCCTCGTTCGTCCACGAGAGGCGTGAGGGCGGCGTCACCTCGAGGTACCGACCAAAAACTTCCATCGGCGGTGAGTCGCCGTGGCCGAACACCAAGCGGTACTTGCCGCCCACGCGTACGTCCATGTCGCAAGCGAGGAGGACGATGGGGCACGACCTGGGTACCCACCATCGCTTGAAGAGCTCGGCCGTGGTCCACGCGTCGAACACGATGCGCGCCGGGGCGTTGAAGGTCCGCGTCGCGACGAGCTCGCGATCGGATTTGCGCTCGACCGTCGTGGGGTTCTTCATCGGCCCACTCTCTTTACTTGCGTCCATTGACCTCTTCCTTCTGCTGCTGAAGTTCCTCGAGAACGTCGTCCAACTCGTCGAAGCGTGCGGCCCACAGCTGGCGGTATCTCTCCATCCACGCCATCTCGTCCGCGAGGTGGCGCGCGCCGAGCTTGCACGTCCGCACGCGCCCGACCTTCTCCGTGGTCACGAGGCCGGCCTGCTCCAGGACACCGACGTGCTTCTTCATGCCCGTCAGCGTCATCCTGAACTTTTCGGCGAGGGCCGTGATCGACGCATCCTGACGCCCGAGCTGTTCCAGAACGCCGCGTCGCGTCGCGCCGAGAGGGCGGCGAACGACGCGTCGAGGCGGGCCTTCAATACTGAACCATGTGGTGTATTTATCGCGACAATTCGCGGCGCGCAAGAGGAGAGGCGCGCCGCTAGAGCCCAAAGCGTTCGAGCAGGTAGATCTGGCACGAGCCGCACTTGCGCTCGACCGTGGTGTCGTCCCACGTGTTGCCCCGATCGCGCGACTCGTAGATCACGAAGGCCTCGAGGGCACCGCAATTCGGGCAGCGGGTCTTTCGTCCTGCCTCGAGCGGCGTGTCGGAGGAGGCGTAGGTTCTCCGGTGGCTGCGGCCCGGTGGGAGCGGCTGCTCTTTTCCCGCGCGCCCCAGCGCCGCCGAAAGCGCACGTGAGCACGCGGCGCGCACTTCGGGTCGCGCGTCTCCGAGCGCGATCTCGAGCCGATCGCGGACGTCCGTGAGCGGACAGCCGAGCTCCACGAACACCTCGATCGTCGCAGCGCTGGCGAGGCGCTCTTCGTCTTCCCCCTCGAGCAGAGCCGTCAGTCCCTCGAGGGCGGGGCGGAGCCATGGCAATACGAGGTCCGCCGCCTCCCGTTCGCTCCTCCCCGGGGACCGACCGACGGCGAACTTTACCTGCGCCAGCGCCGCTGCAGCTCGCGCGCGACGCTCGTGGTCGGCCGCACCGAGCTGGCGCGTCATGATGGGCAGAAACGAGACCCAAACGCGGTAGACGTCTGACCCCGCGCGCTCCGCCTCCTCTAGCGCGCGCCTTGCCTCGGTGAGCTCGGCAGCTACGTCCGAGAGCAAGGAGTCCTCTAGGAGGCCCAACGCGCCATGAAGGTTTCCGATGGGCCGCTGCTGCTCGTAGACAGCGCTGAGGCGGCGAAGATCGAGGTCCTGGTCCCGTCGCTGCAGTGCTTCCAGCCTCTGCACCGCGCGAACGGAGCCGCCGTGAGCCGCGGCCTTCGAGAGAGCTTCGCGGATCGGCGCGAGCGGATAGCCCGCGAGGGCGGCGCGGTGCAGTGCCGCGCTGGCTGCTTGGACCGTTCGGCTATCGTCCAGCGTCGCGGCCAGCGCCACGAGCGCGGCGCTCGGGTCCCCACCGGCGCGGATCAAGGCATCGAGGGCGTGAAGGACGCTGATCTTCTCTGCGCGTTCGATCGTGTTCAAGGCGGATGCTAGGGGTGCCATCAAGGCGCTCGCGGCTTCGCGCCCCGGGCGCGAGAGTGCCTCAAGGACGCGCGCCTTCGTGTCGACGCTACCGACGGCGTCGAGGTGGGCCAGAACCGTGCACACGTCGTGGGGGTCGACGCCAGGCCAGAGCTCGCGAAGTCGGTCGTAACGGAGCGTCCAAACCGTGGGCACGCTTGAGAATCACGCCACCGACGCAGGGCCGTCAACAGCGGGTCGCGTCGCCGAGCCGTTCGCCGAGGTTAGCGCGGCCTCCGGCATCTTGACCTGCCGTGGCCCTCGTCCCCGGACGCGAGCAACGCCGCGTGCTATCGAACCTCGGCGTGTCCTTCCTCCGGCGACTGCACCAGGCCATTCGCGATCGCGCCCTTAGCGACGATGACGCAAGGATTCCCGATGCGCTGATCGTCGACGGGCTCTGGTCCGAGGATGAGCTTCCCCCGGCCGACGCTCTCGCGACGGACGTTGCGTTTCTAGTCGGCGTGCTCCGAGATCCGAGCCAGGCGCTTCGGGAGCGGAAGGCCGCGGCGTGCGCGCTCGCCACCGTGGCGCCGAACCTCCATGACGAGCTTCGATGTGAGGTTCGGGAGGCGCTCCTCGCCTTGTTCGCCGACCGAGCGCGACCCGACGCCCTCCGCCTCAGCGGCATCGCGTCTGCGGAGGATCTCCCGCCCGGTCCCGAGCACGTGGAGGTGGTGAGCGCCGTGTTCGCCGACAGGGGTGAATCGGTTCGCGTGCGCACGCGCGCCGCTTGGATCCTCTCGGCGGTAGGCGAGCTCCCCGACGCGGCCAGTCCTCTTCTGATCGCGAGCTATCGCGACGCCGCCGAGCCGTTCGAGCTGCGAAAAGCGCTCTCGCACACGCTCGCGCGCCTTCGGAGGCCGCGCGCCTACGACGCACTTCTCGACGCCGTCGAGGGCCGCAACGAGGCGCTCTTCGTACCCGCGCTCCACGCCTTCAGCCTCGTCTCTTGCGTGCGTGATGGCGGTGATGTCGTGCGCGCCTCGACGGTGCTTCGCGCCCTCGCGGAGCGCGCCGAGGAGGCACCCGCGAACCGCATCGCGGCTGTGAAAGCGCTTGCGGGAGTTGTGGACGCGGAAGGGAGCACGCGGGCGTTGCTCGTGCGCCTCCTCGCCGACGCGACCGGGCCGGAGCTGCTCCGCGTAGCCGCAGCGTCGGGGCTCCAAAACCATCTGGGCGATGAGCACGTCGAGCTCGAGCGGCTCGCGGAGCTCGCCCTCTCTCATGAGGCACCAACACCTCTGCGCGAGCAGTGCGTCGATACGCTTCGCGCGTTCACCGCCACGGCCGTGCCGTTCCCTGAGCAGATCGCTGTGCTGACGCCGCCCCGTGACCCTCAGCAAATGGAGCGCTGGTCCGGCCGCGCGTTCGACGTCGCGATCCCATGCCTGCAGCGCTTGATCGAGGGCGCCGATGAGCCGCGCTCGCTTCGCGCCGTCGCGGCCGCGGCCCTCGGCCGCATGGGGAGCTCGCCCAGAGCGCGGCGAGCGTTGGTCGCGACGCTGCTCAATGGAGCACTTCCCGACGAGCTGCGCGCGAGTGCCGCTCACGCGCTCTCACGGACCCCGGCGACAGTCTGGTGGGGGGCGCGCCAGGCGGTCCAAGAGGCGTGCGAGGCGATCAACGGGCGGAACCCCGAGCGCTCGTACCCGGCACGGCAGGCGCGGTCGATGCTCGCGGCGCTTCGCGCAGCGAGCACGAATTGAGCGCGGGTTTGGTCGGCGAGGTACGCGTCCCGCTACGGAGCGCCGAAAAGCCAGAGCATCACGAGCGATAGCGTCAACGTCGGAAGGAGGACCAGCGTGCCGAGACGAAGGAACTTGCCGATGCGGATCTCCACGCCCGAGCGGCGAAGCAGGTCCATCCAGAGCAGGCCAGCAAGCGAGCCGATGGGGAGGAGCCGAGGCCCAATGTCTCCGCCGATAAGGGCGGCGAGCAGCGGCCGACTGCTGCCGTGAGAGCCATGCGCCATCATGTTGAGGATCGACATGGGGTGGTTGTCCACGAGAGCGGAGCCGAGCGCGGCGACGACGCCGACCACGCCAAGCTCGTGCAGGCTTCCTTCGGGGCCGATTGATACAAACTCGTCAAGCGGTCGACGACACCGACGTGTCGCAGCCCAACCACCACCAAGAACACCGCCCATAGAAACACGAGGATGTCGGGGGAGACGTGTTGCAGGAGCTTCTGCGCAGGAGCCACTCGGTAGCGCCAGGCGAGCAGCAAGCAGGAGATAGCCCCCGCGAGCGAGATGACCCAGATCGGTCCGCCCAGCCACGCCATCACCGGGTAAGCGACGAAGACCGCGAGCAGAAGGCCCACGGCAGGGCGCTCTGCGCGATGAGGCGCGACCATCTCGACGGCCGCGGGACTCGCCGTCACGGAGGCGAGGACGCGCCGAAAGTGTAGGCGCAGCACCACGAAGGTGAGCAGGGCCCCAGCGATGGAGATTGGAGCCATGACTCGCGCGTACGCGTTGAAGCCGACGCCTGCGAACTCCGCGACGATCATGTTCATCGGGTTCGAGATGACGAAGGGCGCGACGCCGGGGGCGAGGAAGACGGCGAAAGCAAACGCCACGGTCAGCTCAGGGCGACCAGGATAGAGCCGCCGGGTAAGGGCAACGACGAGCGGCGTCAGCAACAGAATGGCGGCGTCGTTGTTGAGAAGCGAAGGCGTGACCACGCTGACAAGGAAGACGAGGTCGAAGGCTCTCGCCGGTGAGGTGCGCTGCGCGTGAGCTTCGATGCGCCGAGCCAGACGCTCGAAAGCACCCACTTCGTGCACCACGCCCGTCATGACCATGATGCTCGTGAGCGCGAGGAGAGGGCGCCACTGGACGACCGCGGATGTGACCATGTCATCGAGGGTCAGGATGCCGGTCAGGACCAACAGCGTGACGCCGACGAGCGCGGCGGTGCCTGGCGTGAAGCGTAGCCCGCGCACGCCGAGGCGCGGTCGTGAGACGGCGAGCGTGACGGTCAGCGCTAGGGTCGAATAGGCGACAGCCTGTTCCATCTTCCTCTTCGTCCTAAGAGCGAACCGCACGACGGCCGGCGTCTCGAGCGACTCCGCTCAAAGTAGCAGCCATCCCTGGATGTCGGTCGCGCGTGTAGTTACAGAAATGAAACATCTGCGGCCTCGCGGATGGGCCAGCGCGTCGACTGGCGCGCGGTACTGCGCGCTGGGCGCGCCTTTCGTAGAATCTCGCGGCATGGGCCTCCTCACCTTCGGTCTCAACGTGACGTTGGACGGGTGCATCGATCACACCCAAGGGATCGTGGACGACGAACTGCACGACTATTGGACGGAGCTCATGGATCAGAGCGGGGCGATGCTCTTCGGGCGCAACACCTACGAGCTCATGGAGGAGGCCTGGCCCGCGGTGGCACGCGACGAGAAGGCGCCGCGCGCGATGCGCGCGTGGGCGCAGAAGCTCGAGGCAAAGGCGAAGTACGTCGTGTCAGGCTCGCGGAGCGACTTTCCGTGGCAGAACACCATCAAGGTGGAGGGCGATCTTCGCGAGGGCATCTCGGCGCTGAAGGCGAAGACCGACCGAGGTGTTCTCGTCGGCGCGCCCAAGCTCTCTGCAGCGCTCGAGGAGCTGGGGCTCATCGACGAGTACCGCATCGTCGTTCATCCGGTCATCAGCGGCCGCGGGCCGACGCTCTTTCATGGCCTCACCCGGGCGCGGCATCTCGAGCTCCTATCGACGCGGCGGTTCAAGACCGGCGTGCAGGCGCTCCACCTCCGTCGGACACCATCGTTGCCCGCTTGAACGAGGGCAGAGCACTGGATGGCGATGGGGGCTTCGGTCTCGGACTCGTGGCCGCCCGGGCACCCTACGGCGACGGGAGCGTCAGCACACCGGCTCGGACGTTGCTCTTGTCGCGGCGGTCGAGCACGACGCTGGTCGCTCGACCCGCATCGGCAGCGACGCGCCCGTCCGACCTCGGCCACCACCACATGGCGCGCGAGTCGGTGCCGAGCGCGAAGCGTGTCTTCGTCGTGAGGTCGATGAGGCCCGCGGGTGTGACGCCGACGACGGCGTGCTCGAGTGCCCAGCGGCCATCGCCGAGCGCGCTCCATTCGGGGCGCGAAGCGTCGGTGCACCGCGCCGCGCCGCTCGCCATGTTAACGAGGCAGTGACGAAGCGGCTCCGGCCCGCCCGCGGCCAACTCGGCCGACGTGTGAGCGCGTGCGGGAATGGAGACGAGAAGCTCGCCGGCGCCGAAGAACTGCAGCTTCGGCCCGCCAAAGACGCCCACGCCATAGCCGAGCGTGCCGGGCGCGATGAGATCGCGCACGTGCCGTGCTGCACCCCAGGCGGGGGCTGCGCAGTGGATAGACGCGACGGTCGGTCTGGCGTCACCCGCGCCGCCGTCGGGCTCGAGCTTGACGAGTCCCGGGGCCAGCCGACCGACGAGGACGCAGGCGTCGCCGTCAGGGGATACCGCGTTGGCCCCGACCTCGCTGCCGTCGGGCCAGGGGCCGCCGAAGAGCGGAACGGCGCCGTCGGGTCGCACGTCGTAGAGGCTCGTCGACAACGGGTCTTGAACAAGGGCGTGCGCCAGATCCGCGCTGGCCCACTTGAGGTATGGCGTGCGATCCACTGAGCAACGGAGCGCTTTGCTGCACGCGTCGCCCCCACGCACGACGTCGGCGCGGTCGCCGGCGACGTGAGTGACGTCGCGCTTGGCGATGCGTGTCTTGTCGAAGAACGCGACCTCCTTGGCGGAGATCCAGCGTGCTTGCTGTCCCTCCCCGCGCACGACGAGGCGCCGTGACGGCAGCGCCACGACGCGGAAGGCGTCGTATTCGGCTTCGAGAGCGAGCGCGTCGTCGGAAGAGCGCACAACGCCCGCCGCCGTGCGGGCCGCCGGGTCGAGGGGCACGACGGAGAGCGGCGCCGGCGCTGGCAGAAGTGCGAAGGACGTGGGAGGCAATCTCGCTGCATCCGCACGCCCCGCCGGTGCCGGTGATGGCGCCGTGCGCGGCGCAGTTGCATCGGCTTGCGCGGTCGCGGTCGCGGTCGAGGTCGAGGTCGAGGTCGAGGTCGAGGTCGAGGTCGAGGTCGAGGTCGACGCGGGCGTGCACCCGACGAGCGCGACGAGCGCGCAACGCCGCGCGAGCCCGAAGCAGCGTTGTGGGCGGAAGGGCGGGGTAGTCAACGACATCAAGTCGAGAGAGTAGGCGTTCCGCAGGGGAGGCCGCAGCGGAAAGACAAGTGCGTGATGCCTACGGTCCACGAGTCGTGCACGCCGACGCGTGACACGATGCGGGCTCCCCGTCCGGTGCGGGATGTTCAGGGAGGGAAGTGGCTCTGGAAGTACTGATGCACCGCGGTGCGCTCGCTGGCGTCGAGTTCGCGATCGAAGATCAAGACTTCGCCGATGGCGCCGCCGGTGAAGGTCGCGTCGGCGAAGCCCATGCCCGTGCGGTGCGCCCCGCTGAAATCCCAAACCTTCGAGTTACCGGTACCGCCGGGCGTGCGCGTGAGCGTGGCGAGCGTGTTGTCGACTGCGTAGGTGAGGACGCCGGGGAGGCCACCGTCGGGCACCATGCTGCTGATCGAATAGATGTGCGACCGCGGCTGGCCCGACGTGGTGATGTTGGAGTCGTACGCGTTGCCGGCGATGTAGACGCCCTCGCGACCTCCGACTGTTTGGAACGTGTTCTGGTCAATGCCGAAGTAGACGTCGTTCGTGGCGAAGTTGCCTTGGTAGAACGAAATCCGGTGCGTCGTGTCGGCGATGGCCTGGAAGATCGCGAAGGTTCGTGCCGACGTGGGTGCGATGCCGAGCACGTCTTCGCGCACAAGCGGCCGATTGCCGACGAACGATACGGCGGGCAAGTTGCGAATGCCCGTCGGTGAGAAGACGGGGGCTTGCGCCGCGCCGGGCTTGAAAGAACGGCCGTTGCCGCTCATGTCGTCCCAACGGCAAACGGCGCCACCGTCTACGGTCGCCACGCCGCGATCGCCGCGGAGCCAGAGCGCGAGTCCCGTCGTCGGAAAGCCCGCGTCGCCGAGTTCGGGCAACGGGCCCGCGAAGACCGGGCAGCCGGCGTCGTCAAGGAGCGGACCGGAATCGACGCCCCCATCGAGCGCAGCCGAGTCGGCACCGCTGTCGAGAGCGCCTGCGTCGACGACGGTCGCATCACCGGCGCCCGCGTCCGCCGGAACGGCGCTGTCGCCGAGCGAGGCTTCCGGCTGCGCGCCGCTGCCGTCAAGCTGAGGTGCCGAGACGTCGCCAAGCGACGCGTCGAGGGCGCTGGATGGCGCGGGCCCCGTCTCGTCGTCGGTGCAGTTGACGCCGACGGCGGCGATCAGAGTCGAGATCGCCACCAGTGTCGAACGGGCGCTCCATTTCATCCCGCTGGTCGTAGCGCACCGGACGCGGTGATACTAGCGACGCCGGGAGCGTCAGCGCTCGCCGCCGCGATGATCGTACGTCGAGCGGTACGACGGCGAGCAGCCCCGGCCTCGCCGCCGATCACTCTCGTGCGAGCCCCAGCTCGAGCGACGCGCGCTCCCCGCGGCCCCATGCCTTTTTCAGGTTGAGCAGAAGCTCGTCGCGAGCGCTTTCGTCGAGGCCCTGGTCGGTGAAGTCGTGCTGCTGCCAGAAGAAGTAGTTGAGGAAGATCGCCGCAGGGTTCGCTGCCATCTCGCAAACGACGTCGAACCCGTTGTGGGCGAGCGCGCCCGCGAGGGTCACAAGCTGTGCCGTGGCGTCTTTGCCTTTGAGGCCGGAGTTCTCAGCCAAGTGGCCTCGGTAGCCGTCGCCGAAGTAGGCCGCCACGACCTCGATGGCGCGGTCGATGTGGTCGTTGAACTCGGCCAAATCCTCCGCTGGCACCCACAACTCTTCGTGGTCCCGGCTCCCCACGACGCGACGCGAGAACTTCGAGGCGTACGCGTCGTCGACGGAAAAGCGGGTCACAAAGCCGGCCAAGGTTCCGCTCTTGGTGTTCCAGTCCTTCGCGATCTGCCGTGCGTAGGCCTCGGTCGTGACCGGGTAGAAGATGGGTTGGTCCGGCAGGCGAGGCGGGAACGCTCGCATGCGCGACTCGTAGATGAGGAAGAGTTCTTCGAGACCGACAGGGCGGAAGAGGATCATGGCGAGGCCGGTGGTTGGAGGCCGACGACGTCGTCTGCATGCTCTGCGTCCGGGAACTTGCGCCGACCGGGTTGCACGATCACGTACTCACCGTTCGAGGTGCCGATGCGAAATTGAAGCGATTCGCGCACGACGACACCTTGCACGATGCGGTTCTGCCTTCCGGTGCACGCGCGCTCACCCATCGTAGAAGCAGTAGCCTCGCTCTCGCCCGGTGTGTACGGTCGATGGCGCATTGGAGGCACGATGATCGACACTCGCAAGCTGGGCCAGGGTGAGGTGCGCGTTGGCGCGATCGGGCTCGGCGCCATGGCGTTCGCCGGCTGGTACGACACCCGCGACGACGAGGCAGGCGTCCTCGCCATCCACCGCGCGCTCGACGCAGGCATCACGCTCATCGACACCGCGGAAGTCTACGGCAACGGAAAGAGCGAGGGACTCGTCGGCCGTGCCGTCCGCGATCGACGCGACCGGGCCGTCGTCGCCACGAAGGCCAGCAAGGGAAGCCCCGCGTACTTGCGCGAGGCCGTCGACCGCAGCTTGAAGCACCTCGGGCTCGACCACATCGACCTCTACTACCTGCACCGCGTGGATCCCGACGTGCCCATCGAGGAGTCGGTCGGCGCCATGGCGGAGATGGTGAAGGCGGGGAAGGTCCGTGCCATCGGCCTCTCGGAGGCGGGACCCATGACCATCCGCCGCGCGCACGCGACCCACCCGATCGCCGCGCTCCAGACCGAATACTCGCTCTTGCAGCGCGATCCGGAGCTCGATCTCCTTCCCGTCACGCGCTCCCTCGGCATCACCTTCGTCGCGTATTCGCCGCTCCACCGCGGCCTTCTCACCGGCAAGATCCGCACGCCCGCGGATCTGCAGCCCGACGATTGGCGCAGTCAGGTTCCGCGGTTCCAGGGCGCGAACCTCGCGGCGAACGTCGCACGCCTGCAGCCCCTCGAAGAGATGGCCGCGAAGAAGGGCGTCGCGGTCTCGTCCGTCGCGCTCGCTTGGATCCTGCGCAAGGGTGACGATCTCGTTCCGCTCGTAGGAATGGGACGCCCGGAGAACGTCGAGCGCAACCTCGAGGCACTCCGCGTCACGCTCAACGAAGCCGACATGGCCTCGCTCGACGCCGCGTTCCCGATCGGCTGCGCCGCTGGCCTCCGCTATCCCGAGTCAATGACCAGCTCGCTCGGTCGCGAGGCGCCGCCCGTGGGGTGACGAGGGGGGCCGAGGGGGCGGAAGAGGCTTTTGACCTCGATAGGGTGGCCTCAGCGCAGTACGCGGTAGCCGCGTCCGCCCATTTGCCAGACCGTCGTGACGTCCCAGCCAGCGTAGCTCGCTTGAGTCTTCATCGCGGCGTCGCTGCCCGCGGCGCCGAGGGGGACTCGTGGCTTGCCCGTCGTGCCGATGTCGAAGAATGAGGAGGTGACGCTGCAGGAGCTCCACCAGATTGCGCGCATCGTCAGGGCGCGCGCTTTGACTGATACGTAACGTTGTGCGAAATGTGTAAAACACAACGTTGTGTAACATGTCCACCAGCACCTCCAAAATCTCGAAGCTCCTGCGTCTTGCCGAGAAGGGCCCTCTTCGCGCGAGGGACCTGGACGCGGCTGACATTCCGCGCGCCTACCTTGCGCGGCTGGTCGACAAGGGGGTGCTCGAGCAGGCGGGCCGGGGGCTCTACCGCCTCGCAAGCGCAGCAACCACCGAGCACCATAGCCTCGCCGAGGTCGCAGCGCGGGTGCCTCACGGAACCATCTGCCTGCTCTCAGCGCTTCAGGTTCACGGGCTCACGACCGAAGCGCCTCACGCCGTGTGGCTCATGATCGACACGCGCGCCCGGAAGCCTTCGCTCGACACTCCCGCCGTTGAGCTCGTGAAGGCCAAGGGGCCCGCTCGTGAGCACGGGCAGGAGATGCGGATCATCGAGGGCGTGCGCGTTCGCATCACGACGCCCGCGAAGACCGTGGCCGATTGCTTCCGGTACCGTCGTCACGTAGGTCTCGACGTGGCCGTTGCGGCACTGCGCGACTACGTCGCTCGCTGCCGCCAGCGCGGGGCTGCGAAAAGGGACTACTCGCTCGACGCGCTGCTCGAGGCAAGCAAAGCTGATCGCGTGGCCAAAGTGATGCGCCCCTACGTGGAGGCGCTCGCATGACCAAACCCGCCAATGTCAGCGCATCGGTGCGGGCTCGCCTGCTCAAGCTCTCGAAGGAGCGAAAGGAGGACCACCAGCTCCTTCTCGTGCGCTACGCCAACGAGCGCCTGCTGCACCGACTCTCGCTCTCGCCGCACGCAGAGCAGTTCGTGCTGAAAGGCGCCGCGCTCTTCACCCTTTGGACGGGCCGCGCCCACCGTGCCACGCGAGACCTCGATCTGCTCGGCTTCGGAGATCCTGCCGAGAGCCGCATGAGGCAGGTGTTCGCCGACGTGATCCGCATGCCGGTAGACGATGATGCCGTTGTCTTCGACTCCGCGTCCCTCCAGGTAGGCCCCATCCGTGAAGACCAGGACTACGGCGGCGTGCGCGTCGAACTCGAGGCGCGCATTGGGAACGCGAAGCTCCGCCTGCAAGTCGACGTTGGCTTTGGCGACGCCGTTACGCCGAACGCCGAGCTCGTTGCGTTCCCTCCCTTGCTCGACTTCCCTGCGCCGCGCGTTCGCGCGTACCCGAAGGAGACCGTGATCGCAGAGAAAGTCGAAGCGATGGTGCAGCTCGGCATGGCGAACAGCCGCATGAAGGACTTCTTCGACGTCATGGTGTTGGCGGGAATGTACCCGTTCGATGGCGCCTTGCTGGTGCGCGCCTTCCGAGCCACGTTCGAGCGCCGAGGTACTCCGCTCCCCGAGAGCCGGCCCGTTGCTTGGACGCCCGCGTTTGTGGTCGACCCGACAAAGCAGACGCAGTGGACGGCGTTCCTTCGCAAGTCCGGCGCAACCACGACCACTCGTGCGCTCGGCGAGGTCGTGGACGCGGTGGCGTCCTTCGCCTGGCCCCCGCTCGAGGCGGCCGCTCTCGGACGCAGCCTCGAGCAGCGGTGGCTGGCGGGGGGAACCTGGATGTCGGGCTAGCCTCATGTTCCAGACCCGATTCGACTTCCCCGAGGTCCTCGTAGCCGGCCGACGCTCTGCGAGGCCGAGGGGCAGTTCCACCCGCTCGGATCCTCGGCCTGCAGCTCGCCAGCGGGAACCGACGCCACAAACGACGAAGGCCCCCCGAAGCGAGGCCCCACGCGAATCTGGACTCGTGCTCCAGTGATGGTTGCGCGGGCAGGTTGCTCTTTTGTGCACGAGGCCAAGGCGAAGCGGCCGCGAGGCCGCGGAGCTGGCCGAGTGAACAAATGACAAAATCCTGCCCCAGACGCGCAGAAGGCCGGAGCCCGCTAGGGGTCCGGCCTTCAAGCAATGGTTGCGCGGGCAGGATTTGAACCTACGACCTTCGGGTTATGAGCCCGACGAGCTACCAGGCTGCTCCACCGCGCGGACGCAACATACGGGTTTTACGACCGACGTCAAAGGGTTCGCGCATCGTGAAGTCGATTCGATGGCTGAGCGTCGCGACGTCGCATCGCGCTTGACTAGGTCGAGCGCCGCGCGGGGGGAGGTCCGTCCCTAAACTTCCGTACAAAACGCCGGTGAGTCCCCTCCGCCTCTCGATGCCCCTCGTGATCTTCGCGCTCGTCGCCTGCTCCGGCGGTGGCTCGGGCGGAGGCTTTCTATCCGACGGAGGCCTCAGCGGCCCGTCGGCCACCAGTGACGCGGGCTCACCCGCGACCGTTCCTGGTCAACCTCCCGGCCCCGCGGCCGTGAGCGATCCCGGTGGCCCGGCCCTCGTCACCTTTGGCGCGAGCGCGACGTCGATGACCGAAGGCGACTCGATCGTCGTCAGCGCGGTCTTCGAGACGCGCAGCGGCAAGGGCGCCATCGCCGGCGGTGTCCTCCTCGAGGAGAGCAGCGGCGCCACCGTTGCCTCCTTTAAGACCGCCAGCGCCTCGAGCCTCGAGGCGAGCGTCTCGTGGAAAGCGCTCCACGCCGCCAAGAAGATTCAGTTCGCCGCGCAAGCGACGGAGAGCCGCACCTTGCGCGCGCAGTTCTTTGACGGCGCTGGCCGAAAGACGATCCAATCCTTCACCGTCACGCTCACCTGCTCAGACCTCGCGGCGTGCGACGGCAAGTGCACCGACACGGACAAGAGCCGCGAGCACTGCGGCACCTGCGGCAACGCGTGTCCCGTGAACCAGGCGGGCCTTCAGGCTCGAACGTTCTGTCTCGAAGGCACCTGCGCGAAGCCGCTCGCCGCGTGCACGCCCGCGTCGCCGACGGCTACGTGCAACGAGATCTGCGCCGCCAAGGGCAAGACGTGCAGCACGACCTGCGTCGACGGCACCGTGGGCGGCTACTCGGGCTCCAACGTCCGCTGCGACGGCTCATGGGCAACGCCGAACTGCACCAACACCATTGGCGGCGGCGCCCTCGGCTTCGGCTTTGCGAGCTGCTGCTGCCTCTGAGCCGAGCTGAGCGCGGGCGTTCGCTCCCGCGAAGCTATCGTTTCGCGCCGAGCCGCTTCCTAAGCGCCGCGAGCGGCTCCTTCTCGCTGCCCTTCCACTCGTTCGTGAGCGGCGGGCGCGAGAGCATGAGCTCGAGCGACGCCGCGTCGCCGACGGCGCCGAGCACCTTGTAGCAACGAAAGACGTCGATCGGCTGGAGCTTGCCCTCGAGCTGCCGGTGCGCGAGCGAACGAGCGGCCTTCGCGAGCTTGGCATCGGGCGCGAAGTCGCCGTCGTCGAGGTGTGTCCCAACGACATCGAGCGCGCTTCCGACCAACGACGCGTTCTTGCCTTTGCGGGCCCACTCGGCGAGCTCGACGCCAGCGCGTGCGACCTCCGGCGAAGGCTCGAGCTCCTCGAAGAGGGACACCACGAAGTCGGCGTCGACCTTCCTTGCCTTGGCATGACGCACGAGGCTCGCGAGGCCGGACTCGAGATAGAGCGCGATGACGTCGACCCACGTGCCAAGCCGAACGAGGCCTCGCCCGCCGCGTGGCCAGTGGTGCTCGTCCGCGAGGGCTCTTAGGGCGGCGGCCGCGCTCTTGTCGCCGAGTTGAGCGAAGGGGAGGAGGTGCTCGACCTCGACGGCGTGCTTCTTCTTGGCCTTGGCGCGCAGCCGAACGAGACGTCCTTCGACCTCCGAGCTGAGCTTGGCCATAGCCTTGCCCTTCTTCGGTGGCGCCTTGCGCGCACGCCACGCGGCGAACGCTGCGTCGAGCGCGCGCACGGTCTTCGGGAGCGGTCCGGCCTTGCTCGCGTAGAGAACGGCGGCGAAGGCGTTGCCTTCGTCCGAGAGCAAATCGCTCGCGAGCGAGCCGCCATAGACCTCGAGGAGCGACAGGCCGCTCATCTTGCCGGCCTTCGCGCCGCGAGCGTCCTTCGGTGCGATGTCATCGCTCAGGAGATCGCGCTTGGCGGCCCAGCCCAAGAAGAAGCCTGCGCTCGTGTCGCCGTCCTCGTGCCATTTGAGCTTGTCGTAGACGCGGAGACGGGCGGCCATGGGGAGGCTCCTTCGAGGTGCGGAGCCGACGCTCTCGCGACAGGGCTGAGGGTAAGCGCGTGGTGCCGTTCGCCGAGTTAATTTGCGCGGCCAACCTTCACCAAGTCCGGAAGCCCGCGGGGAGCGGCCCCTCGCAGGAGGTCTTTTTGGGGGGAGGTCTTTGCCTGCACTCGAAAGACCACGGGCCCTGCATCGGCTACCCTCCCTTCTCACTGTCTCGCCAAAGGCCATCCGCACCATGAAGCGCTCCTCATCCATCTCTCCCGTTCTCCTCATTGGCCTCGCGGCCTACGCCATTGGCGCAGGACTCTGGGCCTGCTCGTCCGAAGAGAGCGCTGGCTCCAAAGATTCCCCCACGACGGCGGACCAGGAAGCAGGCGCATCGCTCGAGAGCGAAGGCGGCACCGTGACGCCCGGGACCGAGGCTGACGCCACCGGCCTTCCGCCCGTCACGCCCGACGACGCGGCGGTGATCTTGCCCGACGGCGCCGCTCCGCTCTCGCCGAAAGAGGTCTGCGAGGCCTACGTCAAGGCTGCGTGCCTCCGCCGCGAGCAGTGCGGTCAACGGCCCATCAACTGCGAGGCCGTGGCGAGCTTGTGCCCCGACTACCTCTTCTCGGCGGGAAGCTCGCTGACGCCGGCGACAGTTGCGCAATGCACACAAGTGCGAGCGCAGCAGTCGTGCGCGGAAGTGCTCCAGGGCATCGAGCCGCCGTGCGTAACCGCCGGCGCGCGCGCCGCCACCGAGTCGTGTCAGTTCGCGAGCCAGTGCGCGTCGCTCCGCTGTGGGAACGGCGTGGCTGGGCAATGCGCGCTGCGCGGCCATCGTCGGCCCCGACGCCGGCTGCCCCGGAATCCGTGAAACCTGCGGACAGAACCAGACGTGCCCGTCGCAAGCGGTTGGCTGCGTGCCCATCGACGTTCCAGCGACGCTCGCCGTGGGCGCCGCGTGTCCGACGCCCGACGCTGGCGTTGGCGCCCCCGCGTGCCCTCGGGACACGCCCTGCGCCGCAACTGCCGCCCTCGCTTCGCAGGGACAATGCACCGCGCTGCCGTCCTCGGGGCCGTGCCTCTTCGCCGTTGGCGCGGCGACCGCCTCCTTGTGTGCGAGCGATCGCACCTGCTTGCAGGCGACCCAGGCATCGCCGGCGGCGAGTGCGTGGGCCCCGGAACGAAAGACGCGCTGTGCGGCCTCTCGAACAACAGCCGCCCCTGCGCCGATGGCTTCTTCTGCACCAACACGGTGCAGGGCACCTGCCAACCCGTGCACGCCCTCGGAGAGACCTGCCAGCGCTCCGCGCAGTGTGCGGCGGCGTTCTACTGCGCGCGGCCGACCGGCCCCCTCGGAACCTGTGTCGCTCGCCAGGCAACGGGCGACAACTGCGGCATGCACGCCACCGATGCCGGCCTCGTGAACCGCGAGTGTGAGGTGGGGGCCACTTGCGACATCATCATCCCCGCCGACGGCGGGCCGTCGGTCCAAGCGTGTGTGAAGCGCGGCGAGCTCGGCGATCCGTGCACGCCGCCGTATCGCATGTGCACCGGCAATCGCCTGACGTGCAGCGCCGGCGTGTGTTCACCCCGAGCGCCAGACGGACGCGGGCGACGGCGGCTGAGACGCACGGCCGCACGCGGTCGGATTCGCTACAGGCAGCGAACGCTTCACGCTAATCGGGGAAGGAGGGCACCCCGATGAAGCCGAAGAACACCGTCTGCCTCTGGTTCGACAAGGACGCGCTCGACGCAGCGCGCTTCTACGCCGCGACCTTCCCGAACAGCGACGTGACCGCGGTCCACAAGGCACCGGGCGATTACCCGAGCGGCACGGAGGGCGATGTCATCACCGTCGAGTTCACGGTCCTTGGGATCCCCTGCCTCGGACTCAACGGCGGGCCCCGCGTCAAACACAGCGACGCGTTCTCCTTCCAAGTCTCCACCGACAGCCAGGAAGAAACGGATCGCTATTGGAACGCGATCGTCGAGAACGGTGGCCAGGAAAGCGCCTGTGGCTGGTGCAAGGATCGCTGGGGCCTATCGTGGCAAATCACCCCGCGCACCCTCATGGAGGCCCTTGCGGCCGGCGGCGCCCGAGGCGAAGCGCGCCTTCACGGCCATGATGTCGATGAAGAAGCTCGACGTGGCCGCCATCGACGCCGCCCGCCGCGGATAGCGCAGGCCGCGCCTTCATCTTCGAGCCTTCACCCCACGGATACGCCGAGGAGGCGCCGATGGCGGCCGTGACGGCCATGGCCGCGGCGCCTCAAGGGTGACCGGAGCGACGCGCGGGCCTCGGCGCTCCTCCCAGGTGGCCGCCCAGGGCGCCGAGCAGCGCGAGACTGATGAGCGAAGCGAGCGCGATGCGCGGGATTCGAAGCGGGATCGGTGCCGCGAGCAACGCCGCGGTCGGAACGAGGGCGAAGGTCGCGAAGCATGCGGCAGAGATCCCCGCCGCTTGCATGGGACGCGACAGAGCGCTCTGGTCAATGCCAGGCTCGTCCTTCATGTGAGCGCCGAGCGTGTCGTGGGCGCTCAATTTGCTCGGCGACTTTCATCGCGAGCGCCTTGTCGAGACCGCGCTTCACATAGAGCATCGCAAGCTCGTTCAGCTCGGCTCTCGGCTGCTGGGCTAGCTCCCGGCTCTCTCGCTCGACGTCCGCCTGTTCGGCGTCGCGCTGCGAGCTGAGCGGAGACATACTCACCCACAGCCATGGACATGGCTCCGGCCACGAGGCCGGCGACACCCGCCACGAGGACCGCCTCCTTCGTGGCCGAAGCTGCGGCGACGCCGATCATGAGGCTCGCCGTGGAGACGATCGCGTCGTCCGCGCCTAGCACCGCAGCGCGAATCCACCCGGCGCGCCCGCTTCGATGCCTCTCGGGCGCCGCCGCCCATGGTCTCGCGGCCGCCCTGCCCATGCTCAGTGCGTCGTCGTGGGCGCGCCCTCGGCGTGCCGGTCGGAGAGGAGAACGACGATGTCTTGCCACGTTTTGTCGCGCACGGCCTTGCGCGGAAGCACGCGACCCATGGGCGTCGAGGAGCTCGTAAGGGCCTTTCGTACGCCACGCTCGGGCGCTTCGAGGTCCACGTACTCGTCGCCCTCGTCGAGCTGCGCTGCCGTCTCCGCCGTGCTGACCCGAGCGACCTCGTCGTCCGAGAGGAGCTTCAAGATCCGGTCGCGTGTGACGTACTCGCTTCGGTTGCTGGGGTTCATGCTGGGTCGCTTGGTGCACGGCGCGTGCCGTCGCCGACGCGGCCTCGACGTGCGCGTGTCATCTCGAATCCCCCTCGCCAAACGAGCGCCGCGATTCGCATCGTGCAAGGTTTCTCGCGCTGCGGCTTTGCAAACGAGAACGCAGGGCCCCGGAACAGGTCCGTTGCGCCCGCCCGCGACGCGGGCCGAACCTCCTAGGCCGCACGGAGGCCGCTTACCGCGCCCTCATGCGTCTCGTCGAGGGAGGCGTCGCCGCACCGCGAGCTCCGGCACACATCCTGCTCTGGCACCCGTCGAAGACCCTGCGACCGTAAGGCGCGCGCGAGGCGAACTCGTCGGGTGCGTCGTCGCCCATTCCACTCGGGTCTCGGAGAGTCCTCGTGAGCGCAGTCACGTTACCTGGGCCGGCTACCTCGACGGTCGCGCCGGACGTCGCGTTGGACACAGTGCCCATCACGGCATCGACGCGACGGCGGGCCGTCCGCGCGCTCGTACTGGCTTTGCTCGCTGCCGTCGCAGCCGTGGGACTCTTCGACGTCGCCGATGGGGTCTCCATCATCGAGCTCAAGGTCGACGACGTGTGGCAGGCACCGCTGCTCGCGGAACGCCTCGGGCGCGCGACGAAGCTCAAGGCGTCGAATTGGCTCGATCGCAACACGCGTCTTCAAGAAGGGCTCCGTGCTCAAGCCAGCACCTCGAACATGATCAAGGCGTTCAGCCTGCTGACCATCGCCATCGGCGTCGCCAGCGCCCTCTTCCTCTCCGTCTCGCGGCGGCGTGCCGACATCGGCATCTTGAGGAGTTTCCGGCATTGGTCGCAGCGCCATCCTTCGTACCTTCGTCTTGCGGGGCCTCTTCATCGGAACCATCGGCGCGCTCGTCGGCGTGGCCCCTGGGCTTCGGCTTTGCAGAAGCGCTTCTTCGCGGCTCCATGAAGGCAAACGGGGCGCCGTCGATTCCCATCGATCCCGCGCAGGGCGAGTACGTTCGAGCGATCCTGTTGGCCATGGCCGCCAGCGCCTTCGCGGCGGTGGTCCCGGCGTGGTCGGCGTCCCGGATCGATCCCCTCGAGGCGATTCAATCATGACGCACCGGAGCAACGGAGGAGGGCAGCAGCGTCCTCGAAGCGACCGACATCGTGAAGACCTTTGGTGAAGGGGGGCGCCACGCTTGTCCTTCGAGGCGTCTCCGCGAAGGTCGAGCGCGGCGAGTTCGTGGCCCTCGTGGGACCGAGCGGCAGCGGCAGAGCACGTTCCTCTCCATCGCGGGAACGCTGCTGACGCCGAGCGGCGGTTCCCTTCGCATCGCCGGCGTTAGTGCGCTTGGGCTTGGTGAAGCGGCGCTGTCGGAGGTTCGAATCGGCACCTCGGGTTCGTCTTTCAGTTCCACCATCTCCTCGTAGACTTCACGGCTCTCGAAAACGTGCTCATGCCGGTCTACGGCGCGCACACGTGGCACAAGGCGGAGTTCGGCGCACGCGCACGGGAGCTGCTCGATCGGGTGGCCTCACGCACCGCATGTCGTTTCGGGCCTCCAAGCTGTCCAGTGGTCAGAAGCAGCGCGTGGCCGTGGCCCGAGCGCTGATCATGAAGCCGGCCTCCTCTGGGCCGACGAGC
Source organism: Myxococcales bacterium (assembly GCA_016703425.1). Taxonomy (NCBI): domain Bacteria; kingdom Pseudomonadati; phylum Myxococcota; class Myxococcia; order Myxococcales; species Myxococcales bacterium. The sequence goes on along the minus strand of JADJCA010000014.1, from coordinate 1,584 downwards.
CCACGGGGGAACTTGGACCTGCAAGAGCTCCGACGAGGTCTTGGCTCTCCTCCGCGAGCTTTCCGAGGACGAGGGAACGGCGTTTCTCATCAGCACCGACGAGTCGATCGCGCGGCGCTGTGATCGCGTCCTCTCGATGGAGGACGGCAGGCTCGTTGGTTCTTAGCAGACGTCCTCGATGGGGCCCGCTGCCGGCGAGCCTACGCCGTCAAGGGAGACAGGCAGGGCGCGTACGCCTCCGCGCTCGAACCACCGAGACAATGACGCGGCGGCCGTGGCGAGGACGAGCGCTTCGGAGAGCCAGGAGATGATGCGGCGAGACGGGGCCATGCCAAAGACGGCACGCGCCAAGCGAACCGTGAACCAGTCGTTGGATGCAGCGTGCATCGGGCCGTGCGCCCAACACCAGCGGGTGAGGCTCGTGAGAAGCACTCGCCCATGAGGAGCATCGACGCTTGCGAGAGCACAATGAACGCAGCAGCGTAGAGCGCGTACCAAAGTCGGGCCCGAGGCCATCGCCGGACGAAAAGGAGCGGAAGACCGAGCAACCACGAAGCCATCGCGAGTGCATGGACGAGGTCGACAGCGACGCCAAGGGCAGACCACATACGAGACCGCCTGCAAGAACGTGTCCGCCGCTCTCTGAGTCTCGCCCAAGTTGCGCCTGGCGATTCGGTCACCTGAGGCATGCTCCAGGGCCGTGCCTCGTCGTTGGCTCCTGGCCGCTGCGCTCCTCCTCTCCGCGCTCCCGCCGCTTGGGGTCGGGAGTCGGGCTATCGCGCGCCGGTGCCTCTTCCCAACGCGAGACGTTGAAGCAGCGGCGGTGGCGCCGGACTTCGTTGAACATCACCTCACGGCACGTGATGGCGTGCCGGTTCGCGTCCTGGAGCTCAACGCCGAGCGTGGTGCCACGTTGGTTGTGCACTTTCACAACAACCGCGAAGTGGCCAACCAGACGGCCGGCATCGCCCGCGAGCTCGCCGCGCGGGCCTCGGCGTGGGTCCTTTTGGAGTACCGCGGGTACGGGGAGGACAAAGGGCGTCGCTCCCGACGGGAACAAGGTCTCCTACGCCGACCGAAGCGGCCCTCGGCATCACTGGCCGCACGCGGAATCGAGCAAATCGAGCATCGTGCTTTGGGGCACCTCTGCCGGGACTGGCGTTGCAGCAGAGATGGCGAGGCGCGGGCCGCGGCGACCCCAGTTGCTCGTGACGCCCCTGCGTCCATCCCCTGATCTTGTGACCGGACGTCGTCCCGTTCCTGCCTGCCGGTCTTTTGGTCGCGGACCATTTCGACACGCTCTCCAAGGCGCGTTCGATCGCGGTTCCAACCCTCGTCATCCATGGCGTGCGGACGAAATCGTGCCCTTCATGGGCGAGAGCGTCTGGTCGCTGCCATACCGGGGCGCGCCTCTTGCGCATCGCCGGTGGTCGGCACGGTGATCTCTGCAGCGCCCACGCAGGCCTGCTCCGAGAGCTATCGCCTCCGGGCCATTAGCTGACGCGCTTGAATCGGGACTCGCGATCCTTCAGGAGTCGTGCAGATGAACCCGCATGAATTGGCTATCCAAGCCGCGAAGAGAAG
>JADJCA010000013.1:300000-419736 GCA_016703425.1 Myxococcales bacterium | reverse complement strand
GGATGTTCAGGGAGGGAAGCCACTGGAAGCACGATGCACCGCGGTGCGCGCTCGCTGGGGTCGAGTTCGCGATCGAAGATCAAGACTTCCTCGCCGATGGCGTTGCCCGGTGAAGGTCCGGTCGGCGGAAGCCCATGCCCGTGCGGGGCGCCCTGCCGAAGTCCCAAACCTTCGAGCTTCCGGTACCGTTGGGCGTGCGCGCGTGAGCGTGGCGATGCAAGCGGGCGACTGCGGTAGAGACGCTGGAAGCACCGTCGGGCACCATGCCGCCGATCGAATAGATGTGCGACCGGGGCTGGCCTGACGTGAAGATGCTGGAGTCGCAATGCTGCTGCCGGCGATGTAAACGCCTTCTTCGCGACCGCCAACCGTTTGAAAAGCAAACCGGTCAATGCCGAAGTAGACGCCGTTCGGGGCGAAGCTGTCTTTGCAGAACGAAATCCGCGGGTCGTCTCGGCGACGGCTTGGAAGATCGCGAAGGTTCAAGCTGACGTGGGGCGCGCGAGTTTCAGCAGGTCTCCGCGCACGAGCGGCTGATTGCCGACAAACGACACGGCGGGCAAGTTGCGAATGCCCGTCGGTGAGAAGACGGGGCTTGCGCTGCGCCGGGGTCGAAACGAACGGCTGCTGCCGCTCATGTCGTCCCAACGGCAAACGGCGCCACCGTCTACGGTCGCCACGCCGCGATCGGGCGGAGCCAGAGTGCGAGTCCTGTCGCGTCGGAAAGCCTGCGTCATGCCGGGGCGGGCGGGGCCCGCGAAGACCGGGCAGCCGGCACGTCAAGGAGCGGACCGGAATCGACGCCCCATCGAGCGAAGCCGAGTCGGCACCGCTGGGTTGGTAGCGTTTGCGTCGGCGCCGACGACGCTGGCATCCCTGGCGCCCGCCTGCCGGAACGGCGCTGTCGACGAGCGAGGCTTCCCGGCTCGCGCCGCCGCCGTCAAGCTGAGGTGCCGAGACGTCGCCAAGCGACGCGTCGAGGGCGCTGGATGGCGCGGGCCCCTGGCCTTGCCGTTGCAGGTGCTGACGCCGACGGCGGCGATCAGCGTCGGAGATCGCCACCAGTGTCGAACGGGCGCTCCATTCTCATCCCGCTGGTCGTAGCGCACCGGACGCGGTGTGATAATAGCGCGACGCCGGGAGAGCGTACAGCGCTCGCCGCCGCGATGATCGTACGTCGAGCGGTGGTGGCCGATGGCGAGCAGCCCCGGCCCTGCCGCCGATCACTCTCGTGCGAGCCCCCAGCTCGAGCGACGCGCGCTCCTGCGGCCCCAGCGTTTCCAGGCCGAGCAGAAGCTCGTCGCGAGCGCTTTCGTCGGCGCCCTGGTCGGTAGCGTCGTGCTGCCGCCAGAAGACGTAGTTGAGGAAGATCGCCGCAGTAATTCGCTGCCATCTCGCAAACGACGTCGAACCTGTTGCGGGCGAGAGCGCGCCTGCGAGGGTCACGAGTTGTGCCGTGGCGTCTTTGGCTTCGGCGCTGGAGTTCTCAGCCAACTGGCCTCGGTAGCCGTCGCCGGCGAAATCGCCACGACCTCGACGGCGCGGGGATGTGGTCGTTGCATCCGGCCAACCTCCGCCGGCACCCATAACTCTTCAGGTCCTGGAGCCCTAATGACGCGACGCGAGAACTCAGAGGCGTACGCGCGTCGTCGACGGGAAAGCGGGTCACAAAGCCGGCCAAGGTTCCGCTCTTGAAGTTCCAGTCGTTCGCGATCTGCCGTGCGTAGGCCTCCGTCGTGACGGGTAGGGGTGAATAAGAACGGCAGGCGAGGGTGGGAAACTCGCGTCGCGACTCGTAGATGAGGAAGAGTTCTTCGAGACCGACAGGGCGGCGAGGATCGCGAGAAGGCCGGTGGTTATGTCGATGACGTCGTCTGCATGCTCTATGCCTCGGGAAATCGCGCCGGACCCGGTTGCAATGATCACGTACTCACCGTTCGAGGTGCTGATGCGAATTGAAGCTGACTCGGGCAATGACGACACCTTACACGATGCGGTTCTTAGCCTCCAGGTGCACGCGCGCGCTCACCCATCGTAGAAGCAGAAGCTCCCGCCCTCGCCCGGTGTGGACGGTCGATGGGCGCATTGGAGCGCACCCGATCGACACCTCGCAAAAGCTGGGCCAGGGTGAGGTGCGCGTTGGCGCGATCGTGGCCTCGGCGCCATGGCGTTCGCTGGCTGGTACGGACACCCGCGACGACGCGAGGCAGGCGTCCTCGCCATCCACCGCGCGCTCGAGGCGTGGTATCACGCTCATCGACACCGCGGAAGTCTACGGCAACGGAAAGAGCGAGGTCTCGTCGGCCGCGCCAAACGTCCGCGATCGACGCGACCGGGCTGTGGTCGCCACGAAGGCCAGCAAGGGAAGCCTTCCCGCATTTGCAAGGCCGTCGGACTCGGCAGCTTGAAACACCCTCGGTCTCGACCACATCGACCTCTACCACCCGCACCGCGTGGATCCCGACGTGCTCATCGAGGAGTCGGTCGGCGCCATGGCGGAGATGCCGGTGGCGTGGAAGGTCCGTGCCATCGGCTCCTCTCGGAGGCGGGACCCATGACCATCCGCCGCGCGCACGCGACCTACCTGATCGCCGCGCTCCAGACCGAATACTCGCTCTCGCAGCGCCGATCCGGAGCTCGATCTCCTTCCTGTCACGCGCTCCCTCGGCATCACCTTCGTCGCGTATTCACCGCTCCACCGCGGCCTTCTCACCGGCAAGATCCGGCACGCCCGCGGATCTGCAGCCCGACGATTGGCGCGCGCAGTCAGGTTCCGCGGTTCCAGGGCGCGAACCTCGCGGCGAACGTTTCGCACGCCTGCAGCCCCTCGGAAGAGATGGCCGCGGAAGAAAGCTGGCGTCGCGGTCTCGTCCGTCGCGCTCGGCTTGATCCCGTGCGCAAGGCTGACGATCTCGTTCCGCTCGTAGGAATGGGACGCCTGGAGAACGTCGAGCGTAACCTCGAGGTGCTCCGCGTCACGCTCAACGAAGCCGATACGGCTGCGCCGCCGACGCCGCGTTCCTGATCGGCTGCGCCGCTGGCCTCCGCTATCCCGAGTCAATGACCAGCTCGCTCGGTCGCGAGGCGCCGCCCGTGGGGTGACGAGGGGGGCTTCGAGGGCGGGGAAGAGGTTCTTGACCTCGATTGGGTGGCCTCACGGCAGTACGCGGTAGCCGCGTCCGCCCATTTGCCAGACCGTCGTGAAGTCCCAGCCTGCGTAGTTCGCTTGGGTCTTCATCGCTGCGTCGCTGCCCGCGGCGCCGAGGGGGACTCGTACTTGCCCGTCGTGCCGATGTCGAAGAATGAGGAGGTGACGCCGCAGGAGCTCCACCTCAGATTGCGCGCACGTCAGGGCGCGCGGCTTTTGACTGATACGTAACGCGCGTGCGAAATGTAAAACACAACGTTGTGCAGATCCACCAGCACCTCCAAAATCTCGAAGCCCTGCGTCTTGCCGGAGAAGGCCCTCTTCGCGCGAGGGACCCGGACGCGGCTGATATTCCGCGCGCCTACCTTGCGCGGTTGGTCGACAAGGGGTGCTTCGAGCAGGCGGGCCGGGGCTACCGGCTCGCAAGCGCAGCAACCACCGAGACCCACAGTTCGCCGAGGTCGCAGCGCGCGGGTGCCTCACGGAACCATCTGTCTGCTCTCAGCGCTTCAGGTTCACGGCTCACGACCGAAGCGCCTACCGCCGTGTGGCTCATGATCGACACGCGCGCCCGGAAGCCTCTTCGCTCGACACTCCCGCCGCAGAGCTTCGTATAAGCCAAGGGGCCCGCCTCGTGAGCACGGGCAGGAGATGATCATCGAGGGCGTGCGCGTTCGGCATCACGACGCCCGCGAAGACCGTGGCCGATTGCTTCCGGTACCGTCGCCAGCCGTAGGTCTCGATGCGGCCGTTGCGGCACTGCGCGACTACGTCGCTCGCCGCGCCAGCGCGGGGGCTGCGGAAAGGGACTACTCCCTCGACGCGCTGCTCGAGGGCAAAGGAAAGCTGGATCGCGTGGCAAAGTGATTACGTGCCCCGTGGAGGCGCTCGCATGACCAAACCCGCCAATGTCAGCGCATCGGTGCGGGCTCGCCTGCCAAGCTCTCGAAGGAGCGAAAAGGAGACCACCAGCTCTTCCTCGTTACGCCAACGAGCGCCTGCTAGCACCGACTCTCGCTCAGCTGCACGCAGAGCAAAGTGCCCTTTGCCTGAAAGGCGCCGCGCTCTTCACGGCCTTGGACGGGCCGCGCCCACCCGTGCCACGCGCGCGAGACCTAGTCTGCTCGGCTTCCGGAGATCCTGCCGAGAGCCGCAGCAGAGGCAGGTCTTCGCCGACGGATCCGCATGCCGGTAGACGATGCAAAATGCCGAGCGTTCTTCGACTCCGCGTCCCTCCAGGCCCCATCCGTCAAGACCAGGAGTACGGCGGCGTGCGTCGAACTCGAGGGGCGCGCATTGGGAACGCGAAGCTCCGCCTCCAAAGTCGACGTTGGCTTTGGCGACGCCGTTACGCCGGAACGCCGAGCTCGTCGCGTTTCCTCCTTGCTCGACTTCCCTGCGCCGCGTTCGCGCGTACCCGAAGGAGACCGTGATCGCAGAGAAAGTCGAAGGGATGGTGCAGCTCGGCATGGCGAACAGCCGCACGGGAAGGACTTCTTCGACGTCATGGTGTTGGCGGGGAATGTACCCGTTCGATGGCGCCTTTGCTGGTGCGCGCCTTCCGAGCCACGTTCGAGCGCCGAGGTACCCCGGCTCCCCGAGAGCCGGCCCGTTGCTTGACGCCCGCGTTTGTGGTCGACCCGACAAAGCAGACGCAGTGGACGGCGTTCCTTCCGTAAGTCCGGCGCAACCACGACCACCGTGCGCTCGGCGAAGTCGTGGACGCGGTGGCGTCCTTCGCCTGGCCCCGCTCGAGGCGGCCGCTCTCGGACGCAGCCTCGAGCAGCGGTGGCTGGCGGGGGAACCTGGATGTCGGGCTAGCCTCATGTTGCAGACCCGATTCGACTTCCCGGAGGTCCTCGTAGCCGGCCGACGCTCTGCGAGCGCGGAGGGGCAGTTCTACCCGCTCGGATCCTCGGCCTGCACAAACGACGAAGGCCCCCCGAAGCGAGGCCCCACGCGAATCTGGACTCGTGCTCCAGTGATGGTTGCGCGGGCAGGATTTGCCCCTTTTCTGCACGAGTCCTCGTAGCCGGCCGAGGCTCTGCGAGGCCGGGCGAAGAGGACGAGTGCAGAAATGACAGAAGCCTGCCCAAATGGCGATGGTTCGACCTCGTTCTGCGGGGGTGTCGGGCCATTCGCAATGGTTGCGCGGGCAGGTTTGAACCTACGACCTTCAGGTTATGAGCCTGACGAGCTACCAGGCTGCTCCACCGCGCGGACGCAACGTACGGGTTTTACGACCGACGTCAAAGGGTTCGCGCATCGTGAAGTCGATTCGATGGCTGAGCGTCGCGACGTCGCATCGCGCTTGACTAGGTCGAGCGCCGCGCGGGGGGAGGTCCGTCCCTAAACTTCCGTACAAAACGCCGGTGAGTCCGCTCCGCCTCTCGATGCTCCTCGCGGTCTTCACGCTCGTCGCCTGCTCCGGTGGCGGCGGGGGAGGGGGCTTTCTGTCCGATGGCGGCTTCGGCGGCCCCTCTGCCGTTGGCGAGGCCGGCGCGACGGAAACCGGACCGGGTCGACCTCCCGGCCCCGCGGCCGTGAGCGATCCCGGCGGCCCGGCCATCGTCAGCTTCGGCGCGAGCGCGACCTCCATGACCGAGGGCGACGCGATCGTGATCAGCGCGGTCTTCGAGACGCGCACCGGCAAGGGCGCCATCGCCGGCGGTGTCCTCCTCGAGGAGAGCAGCGGCGCCACCGTCGCCTCCTTTAAGACCGCGAGCGCCTCGAGCCTCGAGGCGAGCGTCTCGTGGAAAGCGCTCCACGCCGCCAAGAAGATTCAGTTCGCCGCGCAAGCGACGGAGAGCCGCGCCTTGCGCGCGCAGTTCTTTGATGGCGCTGGCCGAAAGACGATCCAATCCTTCACCGTCACGCTCACGTGCTCGGACCTCGCCGCGTGCGACGGCAAGTGCACCGACACCGACAAGAGCCGCGAGCACTGCGGCACGTGTGGCAACGCGTGTCCGATGAACCAGGCTGGCCTTCAGGCTCGGACCTTCTGCCTCGAAGGCACCTGCGCGAAGCCGCTCGCGGCCTGCGCGCCCGCGTCGCCGACCGCCACGTGCAACGAGATCTGCGCCGCCAAAGGCAAGACGTGCAGCACGACCTGCGTCGACGGCACCGTGGGCGGCTACTCGGGCTCCAACGTCCGCTGCGACGGCTCATGGGCAACGCCGAACTGCACCAACACCATTGGCGGCGGCGCCCTCGGCTTCGGCTTTGCGAGCTGCTGCTGCCTCTGAGCCGAGCTGAGCGCGGGCGTTCGCTCCCGCGAAGCTATCGTTTCGCGCCGAGCCGCTTCCTAAGCGCCGCGAGCGGCTCCTTCTCGCTTCCCTTCCACTCGTTCGTGAGCGGCGGGCGCGAGAGCATGAGCTCGAGCGACGACGCGTCGCCGACGGCACCGAGCACCTTGTAGCAACGAAAGACGTCGATCGGCTGGAGCTTGCCCTCGAGCTGCTCGTGCGCGAGCGAACGAGCGGCCTTCGCGAGCTTGGCATCGGGCGCGAAGTCGCCGTCGTCGAGGTGTGTCCCAACGACATCGAGCGCGCTTCCGACCAACGACGCGTTCTTGCCTTTGCGGGCCCACTCGGCGAGCTCGACGCCAGCGCGCGCGACCTCCGGCGAAGGCTCGAGCTCCTCGAGGAGGGACACCACGAAGTCGGCGTCGACCTTCCTTGCCTTGGCTTGACGCACGAGGCTCGCAAGGCCGGACTCGAGATAGAGCGCGATGACGTCGACCCACGTGCCAAGCCGAACGAGCGCTCTGCCCGCCGCGTGGCCAGTGGTGCTCGTCCGCGAGGGCTCTTAGGGCGGCGGCCGCCGCCTTGTCGCCGAGTTGAGCGAAGGGGAGGAGGTGCTCGACCTCGACGGCGTGCTTCTTCTTGGCCTTGGCGCGCAGCCGAACGAGACGTCCTTCGACCTCCGAGCTGAGCTTGGCCATAGCCTTGCCCTTCTTCGGTGGCGTCTTGCGCGCACGCCACGCGGCGAACGCTGCGTCGAGCGCGCGCACGGTCTTCGGGAGCGGACCGGCCTTGCTCGCGTAGAGAACGGCGGCGAAGGCGTTGCCTTCGTCCGAGAGCAAATCGCTCGCGAGCGAGCCGCCGTAGACCTCGAGGAGCGACAGGCCGCTCATCTTGCCGGCCTTCGCGCCGCGCGCGTCCTTCGGTGCGATGTCATCGCTCAGGAGATCGCGTTTGGCGGCCCAGCCCAAGAAGAAGCCTGCGCTCGTGTCGCCGTCCTCGTGCCATTTGAGCTTGTCGTAGACGCGGGGACGGGCGGCCATGGGGAGGCTCCTTCGAGGTGCGGAGCCGACGCTCTCGCGACAGGGCTGAGGGTAAGCGCGTGGTGCCGTTCGCCGAGTTGATTTGCGCGGCCAACCTTCACCAAGTCCGGAGCCCGCGGGGAGCGGCCCCTCGCAGGAGGTCTTTTTGGGGGGAGGTCTTTGCCTGCACTCGAAAGACCACGGGCCCTGCATCGGCTACCCTCCCTTCTCGCTGTCTCGCCAAAGGCCATCCGCACCATGAAGCGCTCCTCATCCGTATCTCCCGTTCTCCTCATTGGCCTCGCGGCCTACGCCATTGGCGCAGGACTCTGGGCCTGCTCGTCCGAAGAGAGCGCTGGCTCCAAAGATTCCCCCACGACGGCGGACCAGGAAGCAGGCGCATCGCTCGAGAGCGAAGGCGGCACCGTGACGCCCGGGACCGAGGCTGACGCCACCGGCCTTCCGCCCGTCACGCCCGACGACGCGGCGGTGATCTTGCCGACGGCGCCGCTCCGCTCTCGCCGAAAGAGGTCTGCGAGGCCTACGTCAAGGCTGCGTGCCTCCGCCGCGAGCAGTGCGGTCAACGGCCCATCAACTGCGAGGCCGTGGCGAGCTTGTGCCCCGACTACCTCTTCTCGGCGGGAAGCTCGCTGACGCCGGCGACAGTTGCGCAATGCACACAAGTGCGAGCGCAGCAGTCGTGCGCGGAAGTGCTCCAGGGCATCGAGCCGCCGTGCGTAACCGCCGGCGCGCGCGCCGCCACCGAGTCGTGTCAGTTCGCGAGCCAGTGCGCGTCGCTCCGCTGTGGGAACGGCGTGGCTGGGCAATGCGCGCGCTGCGCGGCCATCGTCGGCCCCGACGCCGGCTGCCCCGGAATCCGTGAAACCTGCGGACAGAACCAGACGTGCCCGTCGCCCAAGCGGTTGGCTGCGTGCCCATCGACGTTCCAGCGACGCTCGCCGTGGGCGCCGCGTGTCCGACGCCCGACGCTGGCGTTGGCGCCCCCGCGTGCCCTCGGGACACGCCCTGCGCCGCAACTGGCGCCCTCGCTTCGCAGGGACAATGCACCGCGCTGCCGTCCTCGGGGCCGTGCCTCTTCGCCGTTGGCGCGGCGACCGCCTCCTTGTGTGCGAGCGATCGCACCTGCTTGCGGAGCGACCCAGGCATCGCCGGCGGCGAGTGCGTGGGCCCCGGAACGAAAGACGCGCTGTGCGGCCTCTCGAACAACAGCCGCCCCTGCGCCGATGGCTTCTTCTGCACCAACACGGTGCAGGGCACCTGCCAACCCGTGCACGCCCTCGGAGAGACCTGCCAGCGCTCCGCGCAGTGTGCGGCGGCGTTCTACTGCGCGCGGCCGACCGGCCCCCTCGGAACCTGTGTCGCTCGCCAGGCAACGGGCGACAACTGCGGCATGCACGCCACCGATGCCGGCCTCGTGAACCGCGAGTGTGAGGTGGGGGCCACTTGCGACATCATCATCCCCGCCGACGGCGGGCCGTCGGTCCAAGCGTGTGTGAAGCGCGGCGAGCTCGGCGATCCGTGCACGCCGCCGTATCGCATGTGCACCGGCAATCGCCTGACGTGCAGCGCCGGCGTGTGTTCACTCCCGAGCTGCCAGACGGACGCGGGCGACGGCGGCTGAGACGGCACGGCCGCACGCGGTCGGATTTCGCTACAGGCAGCGAACGCTTCACGCTAATCGGGGAAGGAGAGGGCACCCCGATGAAGCCGAAGAACACCGTCTGCCTCTGGTTCGACAAGGACGCGCTCGACGCAGCGCGCTTCTACGCCGCGACCTTCCCGAACAGCGACGTGACCGCGGTCCACAAGGCACCGGGCGATTACCCGAGCGGCACGGAGGGCGATGTCATCACCGTCGAGTTCACGGTCCCGGGATCCCCTGCCCTCGGACTCAACGGCGGGCCCCGCGTCAAACACAGCGACGCGTTCTCCTTCCAAGTCTCCACCGACAGCCAGGAAGAAACGGATCGCTATTGGAACGCGATCGTCGAGAACGGTGGCCAGGAAAGCGCCTGTGGCTGGTGCAAGGATCGCTGGGGCCTATCGTGGCAAATCACCCCGCGCACCCTCATGGAGGCCCTTGCGGCCGGCGGCGCCGAGGCGAAGCGCGCCTTCACGGCCATGATGTCGATGAAGAAGCTCGACGTGGCCGCCATCGACGCCGCCCGCCGCGGATAGCGCAGGCCGCGCCTTCATCTTCGAGAGCCTTCACCCCACGGATACGCCGAGGAGGCGCCCGATGGCGGCCGTGACGGCCATGGCCGCGGCGCCTCCAAGGGTGACCCGGAGCGACGCGCGGAGCCTCGGCGCTCCTCCCAGGTGGCCGCCCAGGGCGCCGAGCAGCGCGAGACTGATGAGCGAAGCGAGCGCGATGAGCGGGATTCGAAGCGGGATCGGTGCCGCGAGCAACGCCGCGATCGGAACGAGGGCGAAGGTCGCGAAGCATGCGGCAGAGATCCACGCCGCTTGCATGGGACGCGACAGAGCGCTCTGGTCAATGCCAAGCTCGTCCTTCATGTGAGCGCCGAGCGTGTCGTGGGCGCTCAATTGCTCGGCGACTTTCATCGCGAGCGCCTTGTCGAGACCGCGCTTCACATAGAGCATCGCAAGCTCGTTCAGCTCGGCTCTCGGCTGCTGGGCTAGCTCCCGGCTCTCTCGCTCGACGTCCGCCTGTTCGGCGTCGCGCTGCGAGCTGACGGAGACATACTCACCCACAGCCATGGACATGGCTCCGGCCACGAGGCCGGCGACACCCGCCACGAGGACCGCCTCCTTCGTGGCCGAAGCTGCGGCGACGCCGATCATGAGGCTCGCCGTGGAGACGATCGCGTCGTCCGCGCCTAGCACCGCAGCGCGAATCCACCCGGCGCGCCCGCTTCGATGCCTCTCGGGCGCCGCCGCCCATGGTCTCGCGGCCGCCCTGCCCATGCTCAGTGCGTCGTCGTGGGCGCGCCCTCGGCGTGCCGGTCGGAGGAGAACGACGATGTCTTGCCACGTTTTGTCGCGCACGGCCTTGCGCGGAAGCACGCGACCCATGGGCGTCGAGGAGGTCTTGAGGGCCTTTCGTACGCCACGCTCGGGCGCTTCGAGGTCCACGTACTCGTCGCCCTCGTCGAGCTGCGCTGCCGTCTCCGCCGTGCTGACCCGAGCGACCTCGTCGTCCGAGAGGAGCTTCAAGATCCGGTCGCGTGTGATGTACTCGCTTCGGTTGCTGGGGTTCATGCTGGGTCGCTTGGTGCACGGCGCGTGCCGTCGCCGACGCGGCCTCGACGTGCGCGTGTCATCTCGAATCCCCCTCGCCAAACGAGCGCCGCGATTCGCATCGTGCAAGGTTTCTCGCGCGCGGCTTTGCACAACGAGAACGCGGGCCCCGGAACAGGTCCGTTGCGCCCGCCCGCGACGCGGGCCGAACCTCCTAGGCCGCACGGAGGCCGCTTACCGCGCCCTCATGCGTCTCGTCGAGGGAGGCGTCGCCGTACCGCGAGCTCCGGCACACATCCTGCTCTGGCACCCGTCGAAGACCCTGCGACCGTAAGGCAGCGCGAGGCGAACTCGTCGGGTGCGTCGTCGCCCATTCCACTCGGGTCTCCGGAGAGTCCTCGTGAGCGCAGTCACGTTACCTGGGCCGGCTACCTCGACGGTCGCGCCGGACGTCGCGTTGGACACAGTGCCCATCACGGCATCGACGCGACGGCGGGCCGTCCGCGCGCTCGTACTGGCTTTGCTCGCTGCCGTCGCAGCCGTGGGAGCGGTCCAAGTGATCCGTGTCGTTCGGCGGCCACCAGAGGTGATGAGCTTCGCGGTAAAGCGGGCAGACGTCACGCGGATGCTCGCCGTCACGGGGCGCGTCGAGGCGGTGCAAACGGTGGTCGTCAGCCCGCAGTTCTCCGGCCGGATCACCGAGATCGTCCGACACGAAGGCGACCGCGTGAAGAAGGGGGAGCTCCTCGCGCGCCTCGCGGATACGTCGGCGAGATCGAACGTCCTTCAGCAGGAGGCCGCGCTGACCTCGAGGCAGCACGACTTGGCGCAAGCCCAGCGTGATCTAGCGCGCACGACCTCGCTCGTGGCGAGCGGCTCCGTCGCACCCGCCGAGCTGGAGACCGCGCGCCTCTTTGCCTCGCGTGCCGCCGACGACGTCCGCCGCCTGTCGGCGGCGCTTCGGGAGGGCCGGTCGCAGCTCGTGTTGCTCGCTCCCTTCGATGGAACGATCATCCGCCGCGACGGCGAGCTCGGTCAGGTGGTGGGGGCCCAGAGTGCGGTCTTCGAGATCGCCACCCTGGATTCGGCCCGGGTCTCGGCCGAGGTCGATGAGCGCTACGTCCGGTTGCTGCGGCCCGGGATGCGAGCCGAGATCCTTCCAGTCGGGACCGAGGACGCCAAACTAGCGGCCACCGTCTCGTACGTCGCGCAGGCCGTCGATCCACAAACGGGCGCGGCGACGGTTCGCTTCGCCTACGAAAGCGCACCGAAGAACGTTCTGATGGGAATGTCGGTCGACGTAAACGTGAGCGTCGAGACGATCCCGTCAGCGATCACCGTGCCTCGCGAGGCCGTGGGCGGCGGTGGCGGTGGAGACCCCTCGTTCGTGCTCGTCGTCACCGATGGCGTCGTCGCGAGGCGTGGCATCACCGTCGACGATTGGCCCGCTCCGTTCGTCGTCGTGCGTTCCGGTCTCAAGGAGGGCGAGCTCACGCTCGTGGACCCAAAGGGCGCCAAGCTCGGGGCTCGCGTGCGGACCAAAGGCGCGTCCAATGGTCTTTGAGGTCAAGCTCGCCGTCCGCTACCTCGTCTCGGCACGACTCCAGAGCGGACTGCTCATGTTCGGCGTGTCGGTGGGCGTCGTCGTGTTCACCTTCATCGCCGCGCTCATGAACGGGCTGAGCGTGCGGCTGACCGACGACATCACGGGCAACGTCGCCCACGTGACTCTCGAGCCGGAGCTGCGCGTTCCGCGCGCGTTCATGGCGTCACCGAAGGGCCGCCCGCTGTTCGCGATTCAGCCCGGACACGACGTCAAGCCGGCCATCCGCACGTATCGCTCCGTGCTCGAAGTGGCGTCACGGACGCCCGGCGTGCGCGCCGCCGTGCCCGAAGTGTTTGGCAACGGAACCTTGGCACGCGGCGAGAAAAACGTCGCCGTGGCGGTCACGGGCCTCGAAGCGAAGAACGCCGACGCGATCGCGCCCATCGGGCCGTCGATCATCCGCGGACGGCTCGATCTTGGCGTCGGGAACGTGGTGGTCGGGTCCCGGCTTGCTGCGGACCTCGGCGTTGACGTGGGCGATCGCGTCAGCCTGCGCGCCGCACGTACGGCGAGCTCCCGGACCGGCGCCGTTGCCGCGGAGGCCGCCATGATTGTCCGTGGTGTCTTCACGCTTGGCGTTCAAGCCGTCGACGAACGCGTCGTGTACATGGGACTCACGTCCGCGAAGAAGCTCTTCGACGTCGCCGATGGGGTCTCCATCATCGAGCTCAAGGTCGACGACGTGTGGCAGGCACCGCTGCTCGCGGAACGCCTCGGGCGCGCGACGAAGCTCAAGGCGTCGAATTGGCTCGATCGCAACACGCGTCTTCAAGAAGGGCTCCGTGCTCAAGCCAGCACCTCGAACATGATCAAGGCGTTCAGCCTGCTGACCATCGCCATCGGCGTCGCCAGCGCCCTCTTCCTCTCCGTCTCGCGGCGGCGTGCCGACATCGGCATCTTGAGGAGTTTCGGCATTGGTCGCGGCGCCATCCTTCGTACCTTCGTCTTGCAGGGCCTCTTCATCGGAACCATCGGCGCGCTCGTCGGCGTGGCCCTGGGCTTCGGCTTTGCAGAAGCGCTTCTTCGCGGCTCCATGAAGGCAAACGGGGCGCCGTCGATTCCCATCGATCCCGCGCAGGGCGAGTACGTTCGAGCGATCCTGTTGGCCATGGCCGCCAGCGCCTTCGCGGCGGTGGTCCCGGCGTGGTCGGCGTCCCGGATCGATCCCCTCGAGGCGATTCAATCATGACGCACCGGAGCACGACGGAGGAGGGCAGCAGCGTCCTCGAAGCGACCGACATCGTGAAGACCTTTGGTGAAGGGGAGGGCGCCACGCTTGTCCTTCGAGGCGTCTCCGCGAAGGTCGAGCGCGGCGAGTTCGTGGCCCTCGTGGGACCGAGCGGCAGCGGCAAGAGCACGTTCCTCTCCATCGCGGGAACGCTGCTGACGCCGAGCGGCGGTTCCCTTCGCATCGCCGGCGTTAGTGCGCTTGGGCTTGGTGAAGCGGCGCTGTCGGAGGTTCGGAATCGGCACCTCGGGTTCGTCTTTCAGTTCCACCATCTCCTCGTAGACTTCACGGCTCTCGAAAACGTGCTCATGCCGGTCTACGGCGCGCACACGTGGCACAAGGCGGAGTTCGGCGCACGCGCACGGGAGCTGCTCGATCGGGTTGGCCTCACGCACCGCATGTCGTTGCGGGCCTCCAAGCTGTCCGGTGGTCAGAAGCAGCGCGTGGCCGTGGCCCGAGCGCTGATCATGAAGCCGGCCCTCATCTTGGCCGACGAGCCCACGGGGAACTTGGACCGCAAGAGCTCCGACGAGGTCTTGGCTCTCCTCCGCGAGCTTTCCAAGGACGAGGGAACGGCGTTTCTCATCAGCACCCACGACGAGTCGATCGCGCGGCGCTGTGATCGCGTCCTCTCGATGGAGGACGGCAGGCTCGTTGGTTCTTAGCAGACGTCCTCGATGGGGCCCGCTGCCGGCGAGCCTACGCCGTCAAGGAGACAGGCGGGCGCGTACGCCTCCGCGCTCGAACCACCGAGACGATGACGCCGGCGGCCGTGGCGAGGACGAGCGCTTCGGAGAGCCAGGAGATGATGCGGCGAGACGGGGCCATGCCAAAGACGGCACGCGCCAAGCGAACCGTGAACCAGTCGTTGGATGCAGCGTGCATCGGGCCGTGCGCCC
Source organism: Myxococcales bacterium (assembly GCA_016703425.1). Taxonomy (NCBI): domain Bacteria; kingdom Pseudomonadati; phylum Myxococcota; class Myxococcia; order Myxococcales; species Myxococcales bacterium. The sequence goes on along the minus strand of JADJCA010000013.1, from coordinate 405,369 downwards.
AACACCAGCGGGTGAGGCTCGTGAGAAAGCACTCGCCCATGAGGAGCATCGACGCTTGCGAGAGCACAATGAACGCAGCAGCGTAGAGCGCGTACCAAAGTCGGGCCCGAGGCCATCGCCGGACGAAAAGGAGCGGAAGACCGAGCAACCACGAAGCCATCGCGAGTGCATGGACGAGGTCGACAGCGACGCCAAGGGCAGACCACATACGAGACCGCCTGCAAGAACGTGTCCGCCGCTCTCTGAGTCTCGCCCAAGTTGCGCCTGGCGATTCGGTCACCCTGAGGCATGCTCAAGCCGTGCCTCGTCGTTGGCTCATGGCCGCTGCGCTCCTCGTCTCCGCGCTCCCGCCGCTTGGGGTCGGGAGTCGGGCTATCGCGCGCCGGTGCCTCTTCCCAACGCGAGACGTTGAAGCAACGGCGGTGGCGCCGGACTTCGTTGAACATCACCTCACGGCACGTGATGGCGTGCCGGTTCGCGTCCTGGAGCTCAACGCCGAGCGTGGTGCCACGTTGGTTGTGCACTTTCACAACAACCGCGAAGTGGCCCAGCAGACGGCCGGCATCGCCCGCGAGCTCGCCGCGCGGGGCCTCGGCGTGGTCCTTTTGGAGTACCGCGGGTACGGGGAGGACAAGGGCGCCGCTCCGACGGAGCAAGGTCTCTACGCCGACGCCGAAGCGGCCCTCGACATGCTGGCCGCACGCGGAATCGAACCGTCGAGCATCGTGCTTTGGGGCACCTCTCTCGGGACTGGCGTTGCAGCAGAGATGGCGAGGCGCGGGCGCGGCGGCCGTCTGGTGCTCGTGACGCCCTACACGTCCATCCCTGATCTCGTGACGGACGTCGTCCCGTTCCTGCCTGCCGGTCTTTTGGTCGCGGACCATTTCGACACGCTCTCCAAGGCGCGTTCGATCGCGGTTCCAACCCTCGTCATCCATGGCGATGCGGACGAAATCGTGCCCTTCCACATGGGCGAGCGTCTGGTCGCTGCCATACCCGGGGCGCGCCTCTTGCGCATCGCCGGTGGTCGGCACGGTGATCTGCTGCAGCGCGCCCACGCGAGCCTGCTCGAGGCTATCGCCTCGGGCCGTGGCGGCGCTTGAATCGGGACTCGCGATCCTTCAGGAGTCGTGCAGATAAACCCGCATGAATTGGCTATCCAAGCCGCGAAGAGAAGCTAGCCTCGCCCCTTGATGCGCTTGCCTGAATGGCGCTTCCGCCTCCAACTCCGGCACAAGATCGCGCTGGTTCTCGGCGCCGTCGTCTTGCTCGTGGGCTCCGTCGCGGGCGCGAAGCGGCTGTCGCCGACCTATGACGAGCTCGTGGCGCTGAACGAGGCCGTCGCGCGGGAGTGGGCCGGCGTCGAGGCCCAGCTGCAGCGCCGCTACGATCTGATCCCCAACCTCGTCGAGGTGGCGAAGGCCTCCGCTGCACACGAGCACGCGGTGTTCGTCGAGGTTGCCGAGGCCCGCGCGGGCTACACCGGCGCGCTCACCCGGGAGGCGCGCATCGAGGCGGCCCAGCGCACGGAGGTCGCGCTCCGTCGTGTTCCCGCCGTGGTGTACGAGTCTTACCCGAGGCTCGCGGCCAGCGGTCGCTTCCGCGACCTGATGCGCTCGCTCGAGCGCGCGGAGGACAACATCCTCGGCCAGCGCCTGAAGTACAACAAGGCCGTCGCCGACTACAACGCGCGGCGGCGGAGCGTCGAAGGGCGCGTCGTGTGCGCCTTCACGCGCTTTGGGCCGGCCGCGTACTACCAAGCGCCGCCGGCTTCGCAGCAGGCCGTCGTGCTCGGGACGATGGCGAGCGGAGCGCTGGAGGCGAAGCCTGCGCCCACCGGCGCGAACGACGGAGAGGCTCTTGTGGTGGCGTCGCCGGCCGACGCAGGGTCCACGCTGACGGTTGCCACGAGCGACGCAGGAGCGACCGCGCCGCTGCCCCTCGCGAAGCGCTTCAAGGTAAGCGGCGTCATGACCGCGGGCGCCACGCGCCAGGCGGTGGTCGTGGGGCCCGACGGTCGCCAGATCGTCGTGAGCAAAGGCTCGGTGCTCCCGGGCACGCACGCACGCGTCGTCGCCATCGATGACCACGGCGTGACGCTCGAGGATCGCGGGCCGAACGGCAACGGCGCGCCCGCAGAAGTGCGCCTGCAGTAGGGCACACACGCGGAGCCGCTGAGGCGCTGGCAACTCGTCGCACTCTCCTCGGAACCGAAGCCGCGGTGCGCGCTGGCGCCGTTGGCGGTGCGACGGAGGCACCAAGATGTGCGGTTCGATCCAAGGGCTCGCCGTGGCGTGTGTCGAACGTGCGGAGGCGGCTCATGAAAAGGTGGCTCAGCTGCGTTCCACTCGGCCTGTGCGCGGTGATCTCATGCGGCGGTGGACGAACGCCAGCTGCCGTCATCGCTCCGCCGCTGCCGGTCCCCAAGGCCTGCACCGACGAGCCCGAGATGCGCGAGCGCCTGGTCATTGATTGGTCATCACTCGATCGCTCGAAGCTCGAAGCCATGGCGCGGGTAGGGGTGGTGGCCGTTCGCGTAGAAGGTTGCCGCATGCGCGTGGTCGACGGGTGCGCCTCCCCGCATGCTTATTCGTACGTCGCCACGTCGCGGCAGCGCGAGGTCACGCTGCTCCGCGGCGACGACGAGTTGGGAATCGAGCTACCGATGCTGATGGGGCGCATCGGAGGAAGCATCAACGCCTCGTCCTCGCTGAACGTAGCGCTCAACGTCGTCGGTCGATATCAGGCCGACGGCCTCGGCGCCGCTGCGGCGCTCAAGGGTGACTGCGGCGCAGCTACGCACGTTGTTGCGAGCTTCTCGGTCGGAGCATTTCAGGTTGCGGCGCGTTCCGCTGCGCGCGTCGCCGCGGGGACCGACGTCGTGTTCGCCAAGGCAAGCGCAGGGAGCGCCGCGGAGCGCGAGCTTCTCGACAGCGGCGGTGTCGAGAGTCGCTGTGCCGAGTCGCGCCGCCAGGATGTCGCTCCGCCCGAGGACTGCGGTCTCCCGTTACGCGTCGAGTTGCGTCGGATTCACCGCGCCGGCGAGGCGCCGAGCGCTGCGCTCGATCGACCGGCCGCGAAGGTCCTGTCGCCGTCGGTGCCGCTTCTCCAGGGAGAGGCAGCAACGCTTCGCACAGCCATGGCGCTTAGTCGCGAGCGCGTTGCCCCTTGCTATCGCCGTGCGCTCGCGCGCGACCGGCACCTCAAGGGCAACCTGACGCTACTGATTTCGGTCGCCCCCGACGGGCTCGTACGAAAGGTCGACGCGAAGTACGACGTCTCCGCGGAGCTCGCCGATTGCGCGCTTTCGAGCATTGGCGAGGTCGCGTTTCCGCGTTCCGCGGAAGGGCGCCCACAGAGCTTCGTCGTTCCGATGTTCTTTAACGGGACGTAGCGCGGCCCCTGCCCAAGTCCGTCACGGCTTGCGCTTGGGCGGGCTCGCCTTTGCCGTGGACGGCTTCGCCGCGGGCGCCTTTGCGGTGGGCTTCGTCTTCCCGGCGCCGTTGTGCGCCACGGCGGCCTTGATGAGCTTCTTGAAGGCGACGGCGTCGAGCTTCTCGCCCTCGCGGATGTCGATGGCGCGGCGGGTGCCACCCTCGAGGCTCGCGTTGAACAGGCGCGAAGGGTCGGGGAGCTTGGCGCCGTGCGCGAAGGTGAGCTTCACCACCTTCGCGTAGGTCTCTCCCGTGCACACGATGCCGTTATGCGACCAGACGGGCACCCCGGCCATTTGGTTCGATGCCTTGCGCCACTTGCGCTCTTCGATCATCGCCGGCTCGGCCTCGACGATGAGCGCTCGCATGCGCGCGATAGTTTCGGCGCGCCAGGCGCCCGGCTCCGCGACCTGCACCACGCGTGCACCGGTCCGCGGCGTCTCACGCGCGCTCGGGGCTGCCTTGGTCGTCGACGAGGGCTTCGGAGCCGTCGCCAGCTTGCGGGTCTTCTTTGCACCGGGCGCCATCGCAGCTCCTCCAACACGCGAGCGCTCATGCTCGGCCGGGAGGAACCTACTCAGCTCGCGACCCGAGTCAACGGCAGAGGCTAGAAGATGCCTCTCGAGAGACTGCGAGCTCCCTTCGTCTGGAGCGGCGGATCGTACGGCTTCGGCTTCTCGTTAGGATCGGGAGGCGTGGTCGGGAGCGCGACCAACCTCGGGGCGTCACCGTCGAAGCCCAGCATGCGGAAGTTCGCGCGGCCCACGCGCTGGTACATCTCAACCGAGAGCGCGTCGCCGTCCGCGACCATCTCGTAGTTCGTGCTCGCAAGGGGGCGACGCTCCATCACCTTGCCGTCGCGTCGGCGCACGACGCGAATCGACGCCGCCTCACCGGTGAAGCCGTAGGCTGAAACAATGTACTTGCCCACGACCAAGAATGCGTTGTTCGAGGCGAGCGGCTCGGTGCGCCACAAGACCTTCTTCGCGACCGGGTCCAGCGCCACGAGCGACGAGCACTTGCCTCCCGCCCCGCGCGAGTACGACTGGCACGCTTCGTTGAAGTAGAGCGTGCCCGCGCCGCCCTCTTCCACGTACCGCACGTCTTGCACCTCGAGGTGGCTCGCGCGTGAGAGAAATTCGTTGAGCGAAGTCGACGCAACCTCCTGCTTGTTCGCATCGAAGAGCTTCACGAGCGCCTTGCAGTTCGCGCTCGCGCCGCGCGCGTAACAAGGCTCGAAGCGCTCGCGGTACGTCGCCACCCATCCACCGCCGGGTTTCGGATCCAAGAGCTCGAGCGAGAGATCACCGATCTCGAGCGGTACGTGCTTCGGAACATCGACGCCTATCCAAAGCCGATCGGCGGGTCGCACCATCGTTCTCAGACGCAAGCCCGGTGGCGGCGGCTGCGTCGGCGAGGGCGTCATGACCACAAGGCCCTCAAGGTGCACAACTGTCGGTTTGGCGGCATCGGCCGCCGAGGCCTGCGGGGCGAGGCCCATCAGGGCGACCAAGAAGGGAAAGCGAAGCTGCATGAGCCGTTTGACGAAGGCGCGAGCGCTGCGATGCAGCCAACCACGGACGCCCTTCTGTCGCCCATGGACCGGTCACCGTTCCCGTCGAGGCGGTGTCGCCGTCGTCCGCGGCAAAGCGCGCCGACGAACTTACGGATCGGCCACGTCTTCGGCGATCCAGAGGCCGGCCGTGCCAGCGACGACGATGTGCACGCGGCCTGGGCCCGCTGGAACGGCCAAGATGTCCTCTGCGCCGGGGACGCCGGCGCCTCCGAAGGAGACCCACGCTGGCGCGAGGAGTGCTCGCGTGAAGACCTGGCCGCTCGTTCTTGCGGTGATGTAGCGGACGCCGCTTGGGGTGACGGCCACAGCGCGGAGGCTGGTGCCGCCCGGCCCCGGGGTCACTACGGTGCAGCCGCCACTCGTTGGGTCCCAAGACACGAAGTCGTGAGCCATGATCACGCCCGTGTTGGAGACGCCGTACACCACCTCGACGGGGACGCTGGCATCGGGCAGCGCGGCGAGTCCCGTTCGAAGGTAAGAGTCGCGTGGGCAGCTCGCAGGGAGGAGACGTCCGCCGCCGTCGAGCTCCCAACGCCTGAATTGGCTGGATGCTAAGAGGCCGCCGGTAAGGGCCCCGGTAGGGAACCAAGCGACCCCCGTCGCGTTCGTGAGGCCGCCGCAGTCGAGCGTGCTGCCCGCAACCGTCGCCCCGAGCGGGGCGGTGTAGATGCACGTGGTGCCCAAGCCCGTGAGCGCGAGCGCGAGCCTTCCCGAGGCGACGTCAACGCCGCGGAGGTTGCCCGAGAAATAGGGGGGGGTCGTCAATGTGGCTCCGGCGTCGCCGTTGACCCGAAGCGCGCCGAATGCCGCCGCCCAAAGGCTGCTGGTGTTGGTCCAGTAGAGTTGCCCTTCCGCGTGAGCGAGCCCGAAGGCGGGGCCCTGCGGGCTCAACAGGCGAAACGCGACGGGCCCCGCGTCGAGCTCCACACTCGCGTCGTTGCCCGAGGTCGCGTCGTTGGGGGCCGCGTCCGACACGACCGTTGCGTCGCTTGCCCCGTCGAGCGTCGAGCCTGCGTCGGACGCACTTGACGCGCCTGACGCGACGGCTTGCTTGCAGTTTGCACCCGGTTGGTCGCAGCGGTCCACGAACTCGGCGGGCGCGCACACCGGCGGAGCCCCCGCGGCGCAGGGCTCCCTCGCGCAGGGGATGCAGGTCTCGTCGTCGCCACAAGCGCGGTCGCGGCAGGCGCTCGCGAGGAAGATGGGAAGGTCCAGCGGCTCGTGTTTCTCGTAGCGCAGCTTGCGCCTCGCGACGATGCAGCCTTTCCATTGATTCGCGGCGGTGCACTCTTCGCTGCGAACGTCGACGCCAGCGACGGTGGTGATGGTCACGAGGTCGTCTTTGCTCGTTCCGCTGGGGGCGAGCACGAGGGTGCCGATGGTGTGGGGCGAACCTTCTAGGCAGTCGTTTGTGGTCGTGACGGGAATCGCGTCGGCCCCGGTGCCGTTGTAGATCGACGTGCCGCGAAGCTCCGCGCATGGCACGTCCGTCGTGAGGCGCACAGTGATTTGCGTGGGCTCGAGGCAGGCCCACGCGAGCGCGGCGAAGGTCACGGCCGCGCCGAGCAGGGTTACGTAGACGTGGCGCCGCGCCATCAGGCCGATGCTACCTCGCCGCGGAGCGCGCGGTCTCGCGCACCCGGCGTGACCCGGTCAAAGCGTCTCTACGGCAAGCAACACAGAGGCCTCCGTAGGCTGCGGCGGCGAGCAAGAGGCGCGAAGTGAGGGCGCTTCGAAACGACTCGTAGATCACGGCTCCGATGGTCGCCGCATCGCAGGCTGCAGGCGTCCATCGTGACCCCAAGAATCGGGCGCCCTACAGCGTTGGGGTCTCGCTACTCTACGTCGCCATGAGCACGCTCCAGACGACGCTCCTCTGCGAGCCCTCGGAACGCTTCGGATACTTCGGGAAGCTGCATCTCGCTGGTGACCGACTCTGGGCCGTGGGCGGTACGCGCCACAACGCGACGCTCGCTGTCTCCACCAACGGGCGACACTTCTATCGTCGCGCCACGCCGAACACGCCGGGCCTCCGCGCCTTTCTCTGGCTGAGCGAGTCGCGCCTTCTGGTGGTCGGTGAATACGGCATGCTCGCCGAGTCGCTCGACGGCGCCGCCACGTGGCGCGTCATCCCGACGGGAACGCGCGGCTGCCTCTTCGGCCTCGCCCAGGACGCGTCGGGCGCCATCTGGGTCGCGGGCGACGACGGCTTCGTACTCCGCTCGGCCTCCGACGCGCAGTCCTTCGAGCGTGTCGATCTCGGCACGACCTCGCGGATTTCTGGCCTCACGGTCATCGACGACGTGCTCTACGTCCGCTGCCACGACGGTCACCTCCTCGCCCATTGCGGCGGTGACACCAAGACGCTTTTCAAAGCCGAGCACCCCGTCACGTCCATCGTGCGCACGCCCACCGGCGCGCTCGTGGTGACCGGTGACGGCGGGCTCGTCCTTCGGGCCCCTTCCGCCGGGGGCGCCTTCGAGGCCGTGAAGGTCGACACCTCTTGCGATCTCGAGGCCATCGCCGTCACACCCGTCGGCCTCGCGGCGGTCGGCGCCGAAGGCGTAATTTTCGTCTCGCGTGACGACGGGCGCTCCTTCGAGCTCATCGACAACGACGCGACGGAGCACCTTTGGAGCCTGTGGCCCACGGGCTCGGGCGCGCTCATTGGCGGCGACGACGGCGCGCTTCTTTGGCTTCACGAAGCCGACGACACGACGTGGAGCGCCCGTCCCGATACCCTCGCCGACGAGCCGAGGGCCAGTGACGCGCTTTGGGCGGTTGCTCCCGACGCGTTCCTTGCGAGCGAGCTCTTGAAGTTGCCCACGGGCGCGGCCGCGCGCGAGGCGGAGCGCTTCGAGCAGAGCTGGGGGACGCCGCTCCCCGACGAGCTTGGCGCGTTCCTGCGCCTCGAGGAAGCTGGCGCGTTCAACGAGCGCCTCTACGAGTGGAGGCCGGAGACCGAACGTCTGCCGGAAGCGCCCCACGGCGAGAACCTCTTCGAGTTCTTGGTCCGTCGCGATCAGAGCGCCTACCTCGGGACGGGGCTCCCGGAGGCGTTCTCGGGCACCGTCTGCCTGGGGTCGCTAGGGAACGGCGACACGTACCTCGCGTCCATCTACGACGATCGGCGCGCCAGCGACGACATCTCGGTCTCGCCCGCAGGGCCGCGCACGCTCCACTGCTTCGACCACGAGGAGCACTCGCTCGCGCTCGTCGTTGCGTCCAGCGTCTCGCGCTTCGTCTACTTCTCCGCGCTGGCGCAGGCGATTCAAGATGAGGCGGTGTCTCCGAAGGTCGCGAGGCGTGCTCTCGACGGGCTCGCCGGCGGCATCAACCCGACGTGGCACTTCCGGTCGACGGTGGAAGCCGTGCTCGGAAAGAAGGAGAAGCTCGAAGGCTACGAGCATCCCACGATGCAGAGCCGCTACTGGGAAGCGCGCGCACGCTGGATCATCTACCTCCTGCGCAACGACGGCGTGGTCTCCGTGGACGACACGAAGAACCTGTTTCATCCGAACTTGAATCCCGTCCTCGATGACGCGCTCCACGCTCGCTGGAAAGAGTCGTCCCAGGAGTTCGTGCCGACGCTCCTCTACGCGCTTTGGCGCACGTTCTTCTTTGACGACAAGCCCCGCCTCCGCGACTACATCGCCATCGCGAAGGCCTCACCCTCGCGCCTCGCCCGCGACGCCGGTGCCCTCGCTGCGGCCCTCGAGGACGGACGGAAGGAGCTCGGGAGCATCGCCGACATTCATGACTTGAGGCGCCGCTTTATCGCTCTCGACCTCGACCCGGCGCGCGCCGAAGCGCGCGAGGCGGAGGCCAAGGCCAAGGCAGCGGCCCTCGCTGCCCGCCGCGCTGAGATGCGCGCCGCCATCGAAGCCAAGGCCATCGCCGGAGAAGATCTGACGGCGCTGCTTTGGGATGGGCTCACCGACGGGCCGCTCCACGAGGCCGTGGAGGAGGTGCTGCGACGCGACGAGACCCTCACGCTGACCTTCGCGGGCCTCGACTTCATCGTCGGCACGGGCTGGTCGCGGGAGAACCTGTCACTCAGCCACGAGAAGGCCCACATGCTCGAGGCCCTCGAGGATGTGGGTGACGCTCGCGTCGTGCCACTGCTCCTTGGCGCGTTCCTTCGCGATAGGGACCCGTCGGAAGCCAAGGAGGGACCGGTGCGCGTCGCGTCGGCGTTGCCGCTTCAAGCGGCGGAGATCCTCACGGCGTTCGTTGCCAGGGGCCGCTTCGATGCTCGCTTGCTGCCGCCGCTTCGGCGCGAGCTCGACCAGGAGCCGGAGCGCTTCGAGCATCGACGTGTGGCCGCGACCCGACTGCTCGGACTAGCCCGCGACGCCGAGGCGGTCGCTCGCCTCATCGCGATCGGCGAGGCCAAGGCCTCGGACGACTTCCTCGCGTCGATCAGTATGGGCGATCTCAACGCGGCCATCGCCGAGGCGCTGGGGCGCATCGGTGACGCCGCAGCCATTCCGGTCTTGCGTCGCATGGTGACCGAGTCGCTCTCCTCCTACAAGAAAGCGCACTCCTTCGCCGCCATGGCGCTCGCGGCGCTGGGCTCGGTCTCCGATTGGAAGCTGATCCTCTCGGCCTCGGCCTCACTCGAGCGGAAGCCCGCGGCATTCATGTTGTGGGCCGTGGGCGAGCTTGGAGCCAAGGCCGACACGACAACACGTGCGGAGATGGTCGCGGCCGTCACCGACTGGAAGCCGCGCTACAACGTCTTCTACCTCGAACTCTTGCAGGTCGGCGTGCGGCAGCGACTGGGGGCGGCGCCCGAAGGCTTCGCAGACACGCTCGCGAGGGGACTGACGGTGCCAGGTTGGGATGCCGAGACGACGGACGTGCAGCACACGTTTGCCTTGCGCCTCGCGGCCGTGAGCCCGGCTGTGAATGGCGCCGTCGTGCAGCACGTCGCGGCGCTGCGGCTCCGTGACGAGCGGCGCGTACGCGACGCGGCGGAGGAAGCCGCGCGGGTCCTGGGTGACGACGGGCCCGCACCGCGACGCATGGACCGGCTCGCGGTCGCCACGCTCGAAGCGCGCGAGGGGGTGCCGGGCCTCTTGGTGGCGCTAGCCGACGAGCGAGCGTTCTTTCGCACCAACGTCGCGCGGCGCCTCGGTGAGCTTGGCGACGTGACCGCCCGCGGGGGTCTCCTCGCGTTCGGCAAGGCTCAGGTGGACGCGATCCCGCGCGAGGTAGCGGCCGTGGTCTCACGCGACGTGGGCTACGCGCTAAGGTGGACGCTTCGCGCGCTCCTCGAACTCGGGCCGTCGTCGGAGCTCATCACGCTGGCCCGCGAGGCGCTGCTCCATCCACACCGCGACATCCGCGATCCCGCGCTTCGATACGCGGCGGAGCTACCTGCGGATGACTCGCTCGTCGAGCCCATGCTCCGCGTACAAGAAGCGAAATACGGCTGGCAAGAGGGCACGGCGCGCGAGTGGCTCGAGGCGTGGAAAGGCACGCCCGCCTACGAACGCGCGTTGGCGACGTTGCGGACCTGAGGCGCGCCAGGCAGGCGCGCACGCAGCGGACTCCGCGCCCGCCTCGCCCTGCGTACCTCAAGGGCCGTCCTTCACGTCGCGCGCGATCCAGATGCCGTTGTCCGCGGCGACGAGAACATGGACCCTCCCCGGCTGGGCGGAGTCGACGGCCAAGATGTCCGCGGCGCCCGAGAGTTCAGCGATCTGCATCCATGTCTGCGTCCCATTGAGCTGGCGGAACACGCGGCCGCTGGTCGTCGTGGCGTAACGGTCGAACTTCGGAGTGACGGCTCCGGCGACCAAGGTCTCGCTCGCGGGCCCGGCAACATCCTGCGTGCAAGTGGCCAAACCTGTTGGAGCGCTGCCGTACCCGATCGTTGGCGCGATGCCGTTGACGCCGTTCACCACGTCCTGACCGGCTACGAGTGGCGAGCCGAAGGCCGTGCGGATGTAGCTCGTTCCGCAAATGACGTTGCCCGAACCCGTGCCGCCATCGAGGCTCCAGCTCGAGAGCCCGTCTAGGCTGAACGTTCGCACGCCGCGCGTCGCCTCGTCCCGGGGAAAGAAGGCGATACCCAAGGGAGAGCCGGACAAGCACGGCAGAAGAGTTGCCGCATCGGGGTAGCCATGTGGAAAGACCGAGCCGCACTTGCCTGCCGCCCACCGGCCCGCGAGCGCAATCCCGGCGTCATTGACGTCAAGGCCGCGGAACTCGCTCCCCGCCGGCGCGGGCTCTTGCGCTCCCGCGTCGCCGTCGCTCAAGAGGAGCGTCACGAGGGGGGCCGACCACAGGGCCTTGCCCGTGGTCCAATACAGTCGCTCGGCGTGGAACGCCAGGCCGTATACGTGCTCGCCCGCTGCCGACGGTACGAGCCGTACGAAGGTCGGTGCGCCGGCGTCGGCTACGGGCGCCGCGTCCCCCGTCGCGCCGTCGCTCGGGTCGACGGTCCCGTCGGCGCTGCCCCTGCCGCCGTCACTCGAGGCAGGGCGGCAGTTCGCTCCCGGCTCCGCGCATCGGTCAACGGCCTCCGCCGGAGCACACAAGGGCACGGCGTCTTTGGCGCAGGGCTCCTTTGCGCAAGGGACGCACGTCTCCTCCTCGCCGCAGGCGAAGTCGCGGCACGCGCTCGCGAGGAAGATCGGGAGGTCGAGCGGCTCGTGCCTTTCGTAGCGGAGCTTGCGACGCGCGACGATGCAGCCGCTCCACTGATTGGCCGCCGTGCACTCTTCGGCGCGAACGTGGACGCCGGCAACCGTCGTAATCGTGACGAGCGCGGAGTTGTCGTTCCCGCTGGGAGCCAGCACGAGCGTCCCTACGGTGTGCGGCGAGCCCTCGACGCAATCACGAGTCGTCGTGACGGGAACGCCATCCGCGCCGCTGCCGTTGTAGATGCTGGTGCCCATCAGTGACGTGCACGGTACGTCGGTCGTCAGCCGAACGGTGATCTGGGTAGGCCGGAGGCACGCCCATCCAATGACGGCGGCGACGGTCAAGAAGGAGCCTGCGAGAACACCGCGGGGGCGCACACGAGGAGGCTACCCGGAGGCCGCCTCGTTGCCCATGCCAAGCGCGTTTACCGTTGCGACCGCGGCGCGCAAGTCGTCGGGTGCTGCGGCGAGCCATGCATCCTGAACATGGAGGTGCTCGTTCTGAATGAGCTTCAACACGCGTCGAGCGAACTGCGAGCCAGGACCTTCGGCGATCCAGGCCGGCACAAGCTCGTCCGACACGAGCATCTCAACGGCGGGCGTCGAGCGCCAAATGACGCTGCGGATGCGCCGTTGCGGCATGTCGGAGTCATGCTTGAAGCCGAAGACCAACGCCCGATGCGCGACCTCGGCGTCGAGGTTCGACAAGAGATCGTAGAGTTCAGCGCGGAGCGCTTCCGAGTCGACATGGAGCGCACCTTCGAGGACCGCGGCCGCTGCGTCGGCCGATGGCGCTGCACCGGCGATGGCCGCGTAGAGTGCCTGCCGCACCTCGTCGAAGTCGGGTCCTCTGTTCTCCGGCGCCTGCACGGCTTCGACGAAGCGTTCGTAAGCGCCGGGCACGGCCGTGTCAGACCATGAGGTGATGCGCATGCCGCCGGCCTCGCGGACGATCTCCGGATGCGCCAGGTCGCTGATGGTTCGGAGTCGGTGCGCAGCGGAGCCAGTGACCAGCGGACGGGCCCGATCGACGGGCACGTGCCGGCGCTTCGCCGTGACCAGCCGTTGCGTTGCGACCTTGCCGGGCGGTGGGAGTAGCGATCGGATCCACGCGCGGAGTTCGGGCTCGTCGGTCCAGACGAAGAGCGGCTCCAGCGACGCGCCGTCTTCGACCGACAAGCGCGCGACGTAAGGCACATCGTCGATGACGACGATCACGGTCGAGGTCACCTCGACGTGGCGGGCGACCTTCGCGAGCGCGTCGAGCGTCGGGGCGAGGTCACGAAACGCGAAGGGAAGGGTGAGCGCGTTCTCGTCGGCGTCGGGGTCGCCGTGGAGTGCCGCCGCGGTGAGCTCATCGAGGAAGCAGTCCGCGAGCGTGTCGAGTTCGATGACGTCGTCCGGGGCGAACTCGACGTCGGGCGTCACCGCGCGCTCGGCCTCACGCGAGAGGGTCACGCCTTCGCGTACCAAGGCGCCGGCGCGTAGCCCGACGTGCCCGACCTCGAACCACTCGGAGCTCCCCTCGTACAGGACGTCCACGTCAAGGGCCGGTACGCGCTCCGCCGCGACCTTGAGCGCCTCGACCAAGGTCCCCACCGTGTGATCGTCTTCGCCGACTTCGGGAAAGGGGGGCACCTGAGCGGCCCAGACCCGACGATCGCTGCAGCGCACGCCGATGACTCGGACAAAATCGGGCATGACGAGGCATACGTTAGAACAGGGCCAAGTCTACCCGCGTCGCGAAGGAGCCCCCGGTTTTGCGCGCAAGAGCGCCGGCTGGACGCCGCGCGGCCCTGTCCCTAACGTTTCGGGCCATGTCCAAACCCAAGCTGACCTACTTCGATGCTCCCGTGAGCCGCGGCGAAGAGTGCCGCCTTGCCCTCCACCTTGCCGGCGTCGACTTCGAAGACGTTCGCATCAAGCGCGACGAGTGGCCCGCGCTCAAGCCGAAGACGCCCTACGGTGCCTTGCCGATCTTCGAGATGGAAGGCCACGGCGTGTTCGCGCAATCAAACGCCATCCTCGTTCTCGTCGGCCGCCGTCATGGGCTGCACCCCAAAGACGATTTCGAGGCCGCTCGCCACGAGGCCGTCCTTTGCCACGTCGAAGACCTCCGCGCGCACGTGACGCCCACGCTCCGCATGACCGACGAAGCCGAGAAGAAGAAGGCGCGCGAGGCCCTCGCAACGACCTACCTGCCGACCTGGGCCGAGAAGATCGAGCGGCAGCTCGAGGCGGGGCCGTTCTTGGCGGGCGCCAAGATCCACGTGGCCGACATCAAGCTCTACATCGCGATCCGCTGGTTCGCGAGCGGCACTGTGGATCACATCCCGTCGACGGTGTTCGCCCCGTTCCCGAAGGTCATGCGCCTCCACGACGCCTTCCGCGACGACGCCGCCGTCAAGGCTTGGTACGCGCGCGGCTGAGCGGGGCCGGCGAACGAAGGGGCCCGTTGTGATCGGTAAGGCGCAGGTCGCGGCGGCGCTCGCGAAGGCGGATGCGTGTCTCGAGGCCAACGACTCAGAGGGCGCGCTCCGCGCCATCGGGAGCGTTCTTCGCGCGAGCACGTACGCCAAGCCCATTGGCCTCGAGGTCGCGAGCTCGCTTCTTCGAACGTTCCGCGTTGCGTGGGCCGCCAAGCGTTACGCCGACGGCGAGCGTGCCGCTTACGCGACCTATTCGATTCGCGTTCGCCAGCTTGCCCCCGACGACGATGACCTGGCGACGGCCATGCTGTCGGTTGCGATGAGTTTCGACGCGCGCGGTGCGAAGGCCGTGGCCGCCGATTTCATGCGCAAGGCGATGTGCATCACCGAGAAGGCCTTGGGGCTTGAACACGAGCGCGCGCGCGCCATCAAGCGCGCGGCGCAAGACCATCGCCGCGAATTCGATCCCGCGCTCCGGCCAGGAGCGCCTGGCGTCTACGAGCTCGACACTCGCGGCGCGTCGGGCAACCCGGACCTCGCCTTCGTGGCTGACATCCCCGCTGCCGTGGCTCGCGTTAACCTCGACTTGCTGCGCGTCGGTGCCCTCGGGAAGCGGCTTCCCAAGGGGGTCGTCTTCACGGCGCGACCCAAGGCGTCGCTCCCAACGCCCGTCGTGGGCAACAAGGGCTCCTTGCTCTTGGTCCACGAAGCCGTGAAGGCGGTCTTCGACGCGACGGGCGCGGCCTTCGAGTCCTCGCGCGTCGAGATCCTGACGAGTCAACGAAAGCCCATTTCACGTGAGCATTTCCTGATTCATCCGCTGACCCTCTACGAGTGCCGACACGCGAAGGCGCGGCACGACCCCGAGTCGCTCGAAAGCCTCTACACCGAGGATCTCGTCGTCGACGCGAAGGCGGCGAAGAAGGCGCCGCCGCTCTTTCGCATACCCCGCGGAGGGCGAGAGCTTCCGTATCACGGAGCGTTCGTGAACGAGGAGGTCGCCGAGGCGCTCTATCGCGCGCTGTTGCCGCACGTCTACCTCGTCGAAGTTCGCCAGTCGCCGCGCCCCCGCACCGCTCACCGGTAGAGCGACGCGACGACCTCTGCGTATCGAGCGAGGACGGCGCTGCGTTTCACCTTGAGCGACGGCGTGAGTAGGCCATTGGCGGTCGTGAACTCCTCGGCCAGGAGCGCGATGCGCTTGGGTCGTTCGTACGACTTCACGTCGGCGAGGTAGCGTTCAACGTCGGCCGTGACGCAGCGGAGTACGCGTGCGTTCTCGAGGAGAGATGTGTCGGACACGAGGTCCGGTGCGTTCGCTTGGGCCCAGGCGCGGAGCTCCGCGATGTCCGGCGCCACGAGCGCGACCGTGTGCGGTCGGTTGTCGCCGTGAATGAGCGCCGCGCCGCGATGCGGCTCTCAAGGGCCTCGTCTTCTACGAGGCAGATGCGCGCGCCCGAGTCGCGGAGGATGTACATCCAGTCGTCTTCGAGCTGCGCCGCGTACATGGGGACCCACGCGGCGCGGAGGCCGTAGGCCGCGAAACAGTAGGCGACCCACTCGATGCAGTTGCCCGAGATGATGGCGACGCGTTCGCCGGGCGCAACATCGAGGGTCGCGAGGCGCGCGCGGCACGCGTCCACACGTTGCCCAAAGTCTTCGTACGTCTCGTAGCGCCAAGCGCTGCCAACCTTGCGACCAAAAAGCGGACGCGGCCCGTGTTTCGCCCGCTGGGTTTGAAGGAGCGTCACCATGTCGAGCATCGGATCGTTGCTCCTCGTCGGCGCGGTCTCCGAGCGAAGTTCGCTCAATCGTAGAACCACTGAAAGTAGAAGCGACCGGAGAACTCGCGGAGGTTGTCCTTCTGCTCGGGGAAGCCCTCCATCGTCGGGTACATGCGCCATTCTTCGCCGGCGAAGGGCGCGACCTTGACCTTCGGGCTGTAGCCCTTCGTGCCATCGTCAAAGTGGCCGTGCGACCAATCGAAGAAGCCCTTCTTCTGCTTGGTCTTCTCCTTCGATGAGTAGTGCTCGCCCTCGTAGTCGTAGGGGAAGGTCATCATGGGGCTCGTTCCCTTGACGACGAAGATGTGGCGCTCGGTCACTCCGACGACGACGGGCTGCGCCGACGTGCCGCTGTAGTGGTACGCGACCACGCAAACGGGTTCAGACTCGCCCGGCTCGCGACTCGCTGCGGCGCCGGTACGAAGGGCCGCGAGGCTCGGACGAAAGTC
This sequence comes from Myxococcales bacterium, assembly GCA_016703425.1. Taxonomy (NCBI): domain Bacteria; kingdom Pseudomonadati; phylum Myxococcota; class Myxococcia; order Myxococcales; species Myxococcales bacterium. Next base: position 389,044 of record JADJCA010000013.1, on the reverse strand, counting down.
GAGAGCCGCGGCGCCCTTTGCCACCATGCCCTTCGATCGCACGACGAAGAAGACGACGACGCCCAGGAAGACCACCATCATGATGATTTGCGGGAGGCCCATGGGCGAGGCGTATCACGGCCGGCGCGCCGGCTGCGTCACTTCTGGCGTCGTGCCACGAGGTCCATCGTGCCTATGCGGAGCCTACTGGCGCCGGCCAGCGATGGGAGTCGCCGTAGCGCGCGAGCGCCGTGGTGTCAGGCCTTGCAGGGCGTGCCGCAGGAGCCCTGCTGGCAATCGAGCATGTCCGCGTAGCGTTGCGCGCCCTTGATGTGGTCCATGGAGCACTTGCGAATGCACTCGACGCCGGCGTCGGTCTTCGTGCCGAGCTTCTGGCAATCGTTGGAGCAGTCGCTCAGCGCCGAGCAGATGGGGTCGTCGAAGCAAGTGTTGATGACGATGCAACACTTCTTGAGGAGGCAGTCGTCGCAGACCTTTCGGTTCGTGTGTACTTGGGGCACGCAGGCGACGTCGACGGGGCCGGTGGTGCTCGCCTCCTCGACGCCGGCGTCTTCGGCTACCGCAGCGTCAGCCCCTTCCGCGGGAGTCGCCGGTGCGCTTTCCGAGGACGAGCACGCGTAGAGCGCCGCGCTCGTGAAGACCACAGCCAAGGAGTAGGAGACGCCGCCTCGCATGGGGGGCGCTCTAGCACGCGGCCGTGCCACCGCCATTTCGTCGCCAAAAATGCCCTAGCCGGCGCCAGCTTCGGGCCTGGAGGGCCCCTCAGTCGGCGCGAACGCAGCGGAATCCGGAGCGGGTGTTTTGCGGAGTGCTCGCCGGAGCGGTCTCCCGGTAGTTTGCCCGGAGCATCGTGGCGCCGAGGTCGGTCCAGTTGGCGCCACGCAGGAGGACCTTGTCCTTGTATGCCGACTCGGTGCACACGGGATCGAGCGTGGCCTGCGTCTGCCAGCAGCGCTCCGTCGACGGAGAGAAGTCGTCGCGAATCCACTCGGAGAGGTTGCCGGCGAGGTCCACCACCTCGCGGTCGCCGATGCGAACGCGATCGCGGCGGCCCGAGCCCGGGAGCGCCGGCCCAACGCCGAAGCTGACGCACACGCGCTGCGGCGCGGGGGCCGACTCGTCGTAGTGGCGACCGAAGACCGCGTCTTCGCAGCTCGCGTCGTCGGAGCCCCAGGGGAAGGGGAGATTGCGCAGCGCGCCCGCGACGTATTCGTACTGCGCTTCCGAAGGCAACGTCCCGCCACGTTGCGCGGCGCAGAACTTCTCGCTGATGGCCTTTGACACGCAGTTGACGGCAGCGTCTTCGAACTGCCCCGGCGTGTTGGTGTAGCGGCAGTAGAGGTTCGTTTTCGAGGAGTAGAGGTACGGATCGGCCTTGGCGGCGTCCTCGTCGAGCGTCGCGAGCCTCGACCTGCGAAACGCTCGCACGGTGACCTCCGTGAGATCGATGAAGAACGGCGAGAGGGCCACGAGCCGCTCCGGCAACGGATCGTAGAAGCTCGGATCGCCCATCCAGAGAGCACCTCCCGGCACGCACACCTCACCGTCACCAGCGGGGCGCGAACAATCGCGACGGATCTCTTCACGCCATGTGCCCACGAGGCTCTTGGTTGGGCGGCCTTCCTGCGCGGCGATGGGCGCATCGAGCGTGCCTTGCGGCTGGCCCACGGTGTCGGTGCGGAGGACTACGGTGACTTCACGAATGCCCTCCGCCGCCGTGCTCGGCAGCGCGACAACGGACTCGATCGTTGACGGTGTGCGCGCGTCGACCAGCGTCTCACCGGCGCCGCCGAGACGATACAGGCGAACCCGAGCGCGGTAGCCACTCACGCCCACGCGAGGCAAGAGCCCAATCGAGGCCCGGCCGCGCTTCACCACGCCTCGGTCGATGCCGAAGTCTCGTGAGCAGCCGGCGCACGTTTCGTTTTGGCCCGGAGGAAAGAGCTCGACGCGGAGGCGCTGAAAGAGTGCCGGGCGGTCGTCGGGCGAGGTCGCCTCGCCGGGCCCCTTGGGCAACCACGCGTCGGTGTCGACGTAGAGGAGCAGCTGGCCCTCCGGTGGAAGCGCGTCGCGATCGGTCAAGCCGCCGCACGCGGCCAAGAGCGCGAGCGTGAGCGAGGGCACGACGGCGAACGCGCTCGACAGCGCACGGGTCATCGAGGCCTCCTGGCGTAGGCGCAGCGAAACCCTAGCGTTGCGTACGTGGAGAGCTGCGTTCGATACGCGGGACGAGGGTTCAGCTGGATGAACCCGTCGCCCCGGAACGGACGTCGGTCGGCGTTCTTTGGCGGAGGGCAGAAGGGATTCACCAAGGGACCCTTGAGCCAGCAGTCGGCGGTGTAGGGCAGGGGTTCGTCGAGCACGAACTCGGACACGTTGCCCGCGAGGCGCTTGATGCCCAGGGGGCTCAAGTCGCCTTCGCTCTCGCTCGAAGGCCTCGGCCCGCGGCCGAGCGCAGCGCAGTGGCCCGAGGGCCCGCCCGCGGGCTCTCGGTCCACGACCGTCCGTTCGCAGGTGGGTGCATCGTTGCCCCAAGGGAAGCGGCGCTTCTGCGCGTGCCCGGCGACCGTCGCCGCGTGCTCCCACTGAAGCTCCGTGGGGAGATCGCCGCCGAAGAACTGGCACATGGCTCGTGCGCCGTCCCAGCCCATGCACGTGGCGGCGTAGTCCTCGCGGCCCATCGGCGTGGAGGAGAAGGTGCAGTCTTGGTCGCGCGTCGTCCGCGGCCCCACGGGGCCGTCGTTGCGCGCCGGTCTCGCGCCCGTGTAGCCCGCCTCAATCGCGGCGCGGGCCCGCGCGACGGTCACTTCATCGCGGTCGAGGTAGTAGCGGTGAAGGCCGAAGATGCGTACCGGCACGGTGTTCAGCATCGACGCGATGCTCGCGGCGTAGTCGCTGTTCTCCACGGTGCCGAGCACGGTCGCTCCACCCGCGATGCACACCGTGGGCGAGTCGGGGGCGTCCGGCTCGCAGGGCTCGCGGAGCCACGTGCCGATGGCCGAGCTCGTGGGGCGGTCCATGTTGGCCTCGAGGGCTCCTTCGGCGACGAGGCTCCGCTCCTTCTCCTTGTCGACACAGGAGGTGGAGACGCCCAAGGCTGGGCGCCCCTCCGGCCCGACGTGCGCCATGGTTCCAACGCATGCACCATGCAGCAAAACCGGAAGCCGGCCTCGCTTGCCCGGCTCGAGGCGAACGAATACCAGCCGGTCGACCGTCATGAGCGGCAGCGGCGCCTCCGCCGGCGTGGCGTCGACGCCGTCTCGGAGAAGGCGTGGCTCCCTCGTCGCCTGGGGCTGCGCGAGCGGGGCATCCCAATCGCGAACGCGCTCGCCTTCGTAGGTCTCGACGTAGCCTTCCGGGTAGGCGCGGAGGCGGACGAAGATGCCCCGGCCCTCGCCTTCGTCAGGCGAATAGACGCTGAAGCTGACGGGCCAATCGCGCACGTCGGCGCGGCCGAAGTCGTTGGACTCGAACCACGTGCCATCTTCCGTGTAGAGGTCGACGCGCAGGCGCCCCACGACGAGCGGCACCGGCAGGTTCGTGTCGACGACGACAAGCGCCTCGGGGAGGGGGGCCTTTTCGACCTGCCCGCAGCCGCCCGCCGCTACGACCGAAATCGCCAAGAGGGCGCGCGCGGCAGGGCCGCAAGAGGAGAGGCGCGTCCAGGGCATGCGCATGCCAGGCGCGTTCTAGCCAATGCCCGGGGACGCGCAACGCCGAGGCGCATCCCCCCCGCAAAATGGCCGCGCTATTGGGCAATGAGCCAGGTGCCTGGTCCCGCGTCGACCGCGGCGTCCGCGCCGATGCCGGCGACGCCGGCGTCACCAACGCACCACATCATGGCCGTTGCGGCGCAGGGCGCTCCGTCACCGGCTCCCGGGTAGGCGCACGTGAGGCCAACCTGCGGGCATGCCTTGCTGACCCATGTGAAGCTGTACGTCGCCGGGCAGCGAACGTCGTTGTGAACGACCGGGTAGTTGCACGCGACCGGGCCAGGCTGCGTCTGCGGGGGGCTCTCGGGCCACGTGCTCGAGCAAGCGTCGTACTCGAACTTCTTGCACCCGTGCTCGTCGTTCACGAAGCGTTGGTTGCAAAGGTTGTCGCAGAGCGTCGCTTGGGTCGGGCACCGGCCCGAGGGCTCGTAGCCGCCCACGAGCGCACAGGCGCCGCCCTTTGGCGGACAGCAGGCGCCGGGGGCGCCGTCGGGCGGGGGCGTTCCAGGTAGGGTGTTCGAGGAAGCCGCGCCACCGTCGGCGCTCGCTTTCGAGTCGCCGTTGGTTTCGCCCACGGTTGCCCCACAAGCCACTGCAACGAGGCACGACGCGAGGGATGCGAATCGGATCATGTCCGGTCCTAAGCAGCATTCGTGCCCGGGTCTCGTCCGCGGCAAGTCGCGACGCAGCAAGCGCGACGCCGTGTGCCGAACCGTGTCACGTCACCGACGGTGCCGTCATGCGGAAGCGCTCCGACCTCAATGGCAGCGCGGTGCGTAAATCGTAAATGAGTGCAAACTGCAGTTATTCGCAAGGCGCACGGACTCGGGCCGTACGCGCAACTCGCATCGAAGGCGCGAGCCCAAGGTTTCGTCTATCGCGCGCTTGCCGGGCAAAAGACCTTCCCGTCGACCATCTGCCCGTCGACCGTCAGTCCCTTGCAGGCGCGTCCCGGCGGGCCCTCGTAGGTCCGAGCGCTCGCGGGGAAACGGCAGCTCTTGAACACGCTCGAGCTCATGAGGCCCTGCGAGTTGAAGCCGGTGCATGGCGCACCGAGGGTGCCGACAGAGAATCGGCCGCGACACGAATTGTCGCAGCCGGGGCGGCCTTGGCACGGCACCGGCGAGATCGCGTGGGGGCAAAGCGACCCGGCCGCCGACTCGCATTCGCACTCGGTGGGCATGGGGCTCGGGGCAAGGGCCATGTTGTCACCGTGGTGCCGGTTGCCCCTAAGCGGCAGGCACTGGCACTTGCCGCGGTCGTCTCTTGGCGCCGCTGCGGGCGCTGCGGTCGGCGCTGCCGCCGTCGCCGCCGTCAGCGCCTTTGGCGCCGGTCGCAACGTCGCCGTCGACGGCGCCACGCTCGCGGCGGGTGGCGTGGAAGGCGTTGGCGCGGCGCTCGCGTCGGCGGGCGGTGGCGCGGCATCCGGGGGCGCGGTCGCGGCCTGCTCGGGGTGCCGTGACGCGAGCCAGGCGACGGTGCCAGTGAGCGCCAAGAGAACAAAGGCGACCAGGCTGATACCGAGCCCCACGAGCAGCGCGTGGCTCTTCGCGGCCGCCGGCGCCTTCGCGCCGGTAGTGTGCTGTTCGAGCCGCGATGCTTGGGACGGAAAGGACGCGCCCGTGTGTTCGCCCGCTGCCGAGCTCGCCGGCTGCGCGGCCGGGCCCCACCGAGCGCCCTCGGCGGTGGCATCCGTCTGGGAGACCGCAACGGCGGGCCTCGGCCCAGGTCCCAAGACCGTGCCCGAGACCGGACCCGAGAGGCCCGGCCCGGTCCGAGCCGGCGTTGAACCAGGGCGACTCGCGAGCGACGTGAGGTGTCCAACACCGAGCGCTTCCGCGAACTCTTCCGCCGACGAGAAACGGAGCGCCGGCGCCTTCTCAAGGGCACGAGCGATGGCTCTCGCCACCTCTTCAGGGACATCGGGGCGATGCGTCCGGATGTCCGCCGGCACCCGCGTGTTCACGAACTGCAACGTCGTCGGAACGTCAGGCCCCGCGAGCGGGTTTTCACCGGCGAGCATGCGGTAGAGCAAGATGCCCACGGCGTGCAGATCCGTGCGCCCATCGATCGCGCCGCCAGCGGTCTGCTCCGGCGCCATGAAGGCAGGCGTACCCAGCATGAGGCTCGACGTCGTCGGCCGCCGCCGAATCGTCGCCTCTGTCAGCTTCGCGATGCCGAAGTCGAGCACCTTGATCAGCTCGCGTCGCGCCGGGAGCGGCACGACCATGAGGTTGGCAGGCTTGATGTCGCGATGCACGATGCCCTGCGCGTGCGCCGCGGCGAGGGCCGAGAGGGTCTGCTTGGCGTAGTCGACCGCCACCTCGACGGGCAGCCGCGGCTGCCGAACGAGCACCTTGGCGAGGCTCTCGCCTTCCACGAGTTCCATCACCGTGAACGTGGTCTCCGGACCACCTCGATGAAAGTCGTAGAGCTGAACGATGTTGGGGTGCCGCAGCGACGCGAGCGAGAAGGCCTCTTCGCGCATGCGCTCCAAGTTGTCTTGGTCTACGGCCAAGTCCGGATGGAGCATCTTGAGCGCGACGCGTCGCCCGATGGTGGTGTCGGTGGCCACGTAGACGGCGCCCATGCCGCCTGATGCGATCGACGAGTCGACGCGAAAGCGACCCGCAAGCACCTGCCCCGTGAGGTCCAACATCGCGCGGGCGATGGTAGCCGAGGCGCCGGCCGTTCGTACGGGCGCCGGCACCGTGTGTCCGCTTTGAACCTGCCGATCGCAGCGCCGTTGGGTCTTTCCGCGTGCGGCGCGGGGAGTCGGGCATGTAGCATCGGCACAATGCCCTTTCACGTTCACGCGACCCGCGTCTTGCCGATCCTCCTCCTCGTTCTCCCGTCGTTCGCCTGCTCGAAGATCAAAGAACGCGTGCTCGCCGCTGCCGGTGACGGCGGTTCGTCTGCCGCGAGCGGTGCCTTGCCTACGCCGGTCTGGAAGGATCACGAGCTGAGCTTTCAGGGGCAGAAGGGCGGAGCCACGTTCTTGGTCTCGGGCACGAAGCTCACGATGAACTTTCGCGACCTGCCGCCCGGCATGACCATCTCGTCGGGCACGCAGAAGACGACGACCAGCACCAGCGGGTACGCGTCACTCGCCGTTGAGCTCGTGGACCGCTTGGCCAAGCTCACGCCGCGTGACGCCTTCGATTTCAAGTTCAAGTTCGATCCGCAGGTGAAGGTTGAGCTCGACTACGGCCCCGCGGGCAAGCTCAGCGTCGACGCGCCCCCGAGCAACGTGAACTTCGGTCTCGGCGACGCCTTCAAGAAGGCCTCCGACACGCCGGTTCCGTTTCCCGCGCCGGTTCCACCGCCCAAGGAGCACACGGTGCTCTTCGTGGGCGCCGGCAGCGCCGAGCCCATCGGTCCGGCGGCCACGGTCGACGCCATCGACCAGGTGGCGGTCGTGACCAACCTTCCGGAGCGAAAGGGCAAGGTCTGCGACGGCTACAAGGCATCCGGCAAGAACGCGAGCGACAAGACCAAGTCGTTCGTGCTCGAACTCGTCGATCAGAAGGTCACGATCTACGACGCCCGCTCGACCAAGTCGCTGGCCAGCAAGGACTTCAAAGCAAAAGACTCATGCCCGCTCATGGCCTTCGGCGGGAGCGCCAAGACCTACCCGACCAACGATGAGCTCAAGGCATGGGTGCGTGACATGCGCGGCAAGAAGTAGCGCGACCTCGCGCCCGCGACTCAGTGGCAACTCGAGGACTCGGCGGCACACACCGCGCTACTTGGCGCCGCCGACCGTCGTGTTCACTTCCGGAAACTTCTTCGAGAAGAGGAGCGTCTCCTTGTCGAGCGTCCGGTGGATGATGGGCAACGTGATGTCGGCCTCGCCCCAGAGCGCGAGCTCCGGCGTCGCGTGGAGTCGCCACTCGGGCGTCATGTCGGACGCAGCCTCGACACGGGTCTCGAAGCTGGAGCGGGCGTCAAGGCGGACGCGCACGCCGACATCCTCGGCGAATTTCACAACCGCGACCGGCTGCACGGAGCAAGAACCCTTGACGTGTTGCGTGACGCCGTCGAAGTGGAATGACGGCGCCGGCGAGATCTTGAAGTCGCTCGTGTCGATCTCGAACTTGTGGGTCGGATCGCGCCGGAAGCGGCGCTGCTCGACGCCGTCAACGTTGTAGATGGCCCGAGCCACGACCGTTCCGGTGGCGCCCGTGCGGAAGGTCCCCTTGAGGTTGCCATCGAGTTCTTCGATGTCGCACGTGACCACCACGTCGTAGTGAACGCCCACCGGCAAGTCCTCTCGCGTCGTGCCGTCCTTGGCGACGAGCGGCACCTTCTTCTTTCCGAGCCCCGTCGCCAACGTGAGAGCGCGGTTGGCGAGCGCCTTGACGTCCATGTCGCGGAGGAGGTCGGCCATGCTGCGTGCTTGTTCCGGCGGCGGATAATTGCTCCACGCCATGCCGTTGGTGTTCGACCACTGGAGGTCGACGTCGACACTGAGATCGGTGCTGTAGGTCGACGACGCCTTCAGCTCGGCGTCGAGGATCTTCGGGACCGGGCGCCCCGCGAGCAGGCTCGCAAACCGGCGCTTGCCGACGGTCGCGTGCCCTTCGATGACGGGGCTCTGGACGTGGACCTTCGCCGTGGGACGGATGATGGCCTTGAGCTTCATGCCGTGCTTTTCGAGTTCGAAGGGAAACTCCTGCGTGAAGGGCGCCTTGAACAGGTCGTTCGGCGGTAGCTCGTAGCGGAACGTGTAGTTCTGATCGAAGGTCGCGAGCTCGTCGTCGGACAGCTCGCTGTCGTCGTCGCGTGCGTCGCCGGAGCAGCCGCCGGCGAAGAGAGCAAGTGCGGCAAGGGCGACCGGCAGCGCGGCGGAGCGAGGCTTCATGGGGCCTTCTGCTTCAACAGTCGTGCCAGGCAGGCGTCCAACGGTTCTGCTGCAAGCAACACCGTAAATGCCCCGCTTCGAGTGCAAGGGGGGGGCGACGATCCAGGGTGGCGTAGGCCACGACGTGACAAGGGATCGCAAGCCAGCGTCTGAAACCGTAACGTAGGGCGCTGATGCCGCGCGTTTTCCTTCCGGGGTTCGTGTTCGCCACCTGCCTCGTCGCCTGTCGCGAGAGTGCTCCCCTCGCGCTCGCTTCGCGCGACGCCGCGCCGCCGCCGCCCTCCGCGAGCGGGGCGGTCGCAACGGTGGTCCCGGCGCACCCGGTCGCGCTTGCGAGCGTTGACGCGGGGGCCGATCCGTTGGCGATGCGCACGATGCGAAACATCGAGATGGTGCCGTATTGCCTCTCGTACCCGTCGGCCTTGATGAAAGAAGACGACTCCGACCGCGGCGAACACGGTCGCAAGGCCTTCGTCCTCAAGAGCGGCAAAGAAGTGGGGCCCAATCGGGCGCGCATGGTCTTTAGCGGAACGTGTGGCCCGACGGCCCTGAACGAGCTCTTTGAGCGTGATCAGAAGGACATCGCGCGCGACGCACCCGACGTGAAGTTCTCCGTGAAGGCGCTCCGCGCCGACTCCTACGCGCTCTCGTGGCGCAAGGGCGACCGCATCCACTACGGCAAGCTCTGGACGGCGAAGGGTGATCCCGGTTGCTTCGTGCGCGTGGTCTTCGAGTACGGTGACGCGGAGCGCGGGCTCTTCGATCCGATCGTTTCGCGCGTCACCGCGTCGCGGCCCGACTGTCCCGATCCATAACCGGCAAGCAAGCCGGATCCGGTCACGTCGACCGGGGATTGATCCGAGAGCCCGTGTCGCTCTCTGCCGCGAAGACTTGGCCAAGATGGACTACGCGCGAGACGGCGACGCGGCGTGGGCGCTATGGTGCGCGCCATGGCCCACGCACCGGAATTCAAGTCCCTCACTGTTGATGTCGCGGCTCATGTCGCGACCGTCTTGCTCAAGGCCACCGGCAAGGTCCATCGCATGGGCCCGGAGTTTTGGCGCGAGCTTCCGGAGGCCATGGCCTGGGTCGATGGCGAGGACGACGTGCGTGTCGTCGTGCTCCGTGGCGAGGGCGCGAACTTCTCCTCGGGGCTCGACCTCCAAACGATGGGCGGCGAGCTCGCCCCGGTGCTCTCCGGCGAGGCCATGGCGAAGGAGCGCACCGAACTCCTCACGCTCATCGAGCGACTTCAGCAGAGCATCTCCTCGGTGGCCGCCTGTCAGAAGCCCGTCATCGCGGCCATCGCCGGCGTCTGCATCGGCGGCGGCGTCGACTTGGCCACGGCCTGCGACGTCCGCTTGGCGGCTGCCGACGCCCGCTTCAGCGTGCGCGAGGTGCGCCTCGCGATGGTCGCTGACGTCGGGACGCTCGCCCGACTCCCAGCCCTCGTGGGGCAAGGGCACGCGCGCCTCCTCGCGCTGACGGGTGACGACATCGACGCCGCTCGCGCGCTTCGGATTGGGCTCGTGCAAGACGTCTACGACACGCACGAGGCGCTGTTCGACGCGGCGCAAGCGCTCGCGCAACGCGTGGCGCTGAACCCGCCGCTCGTCGTTCGCGGCATCAAGAGCGTCTTGAATGCCGCGTCGGAGCGGGCGGCCGGCGAAAGCCTTCGCACGGTCGCCTTGTGGAACGCCGCGTTCCTTCCTTCCCATGATCTGAAAGAAGCGATGATGGCGTTCCTCGAGAAGCGGCCGCCCACCTTCACGGGACGTTGAGCGAGTCGGCGAGGGCGACGCGTCGACGGCGGCTGCGAGGGACGGGCCAACGCGAGCGTAGCCGACGGACGGCAAGGGGACGTACGCTCTCATGCCGCGGCGATGCACACGAACAGGGTCACGGCAGCTCCCATCTGCGCCCGATGTGGCGCGCGTGCCGACGCGCGGCGCGGTCCGACGGCCGCCTGCCTCTCGTGCGGCCAGGCCTTTCCCCTCGAGGGAGGCGCCCCCCCGCGCGCGCCCACGGCGATGTCGCCGCTCGTTTGGGTCGGTGCAGCGCTGCTCGCCCTGTGCGTCGTCGGCGCGCTCGCGGGTGTCGCCTTCGTGGCCCTCCGATCGGAACCGAGCGCGCCGGCGCCCCGCGCGACGTCGTCATCAACGTTGGCTCCGGGCCCGGTCCTCGCGGATGTGGTGGACGCGAGCCCGAGCGCCTCCACGAAGCCGCCGCCTCAGCCTCTGTCTGATGCGGAGCGCGACGAACTGGCTGGAAACTACACGTGCGCGATGGACGACACGCCAGCCTTCCCGTGCCGCGTCGCCAACGGCACGCTGGAGAAGCTGGCCGGGTCGCAGCGCTTCAAGGGACCGATCCAGAAGTTGCCCAACGGCGGCCTCGCCTTCAGCGGCACCTTCTTCTGCCCCTTTGGTGGCTGCACGCATCCGGTCTCCGCGACCTTCGTGCGGCAAGGGCCGGGTCGCTACATTGGGCGATTTCCCGTCAACGGGCCCGAGGCCCGGGCGGCCGGCGGCGGTCCCGGCGGCGAACGCGTCGTTCTCATCAAGGTGCGCTGACAGTCGCAACAACAACGCTCGCGCCGAGCTGCTCGGCCGGCCTATACTGCTTTGATGGTTCGGCGCCTGCTTGGGTCGTCGGTGCTCGCCCTGCTGCCCGTCGCCGGCTGCTCGCTGCTCGTGGACGCGGCGGGCCTCGATGGCGCCGGCGGCCCTCGCGAAGGGGCCGTCGATGCTTCGCTCTCGAACGACGCCCCTGCCACCGATGCCGCTGTTGGCGAGCTCGATGCCGCTGCGTCGGAAGTCGGTGGCAACGCAGACGGTGGATCTCCCGACGGTCGCGCTGGCGATGGGGGCTCGCGTGAGGCAGGGCCCACCGACAGCGGACCGGCCGACAGCGGACCGGCCGATAGCGGTCTCGACGCGGGGCTTCCCGTCGAAGGGGGGAGCAAAGACGCGGCCATCGGCCCTTCGACGCCAGGTGAGGTTGCGTGCGGAGCCGGCTGGTGCAGCGTGTCGACAAACAAGTTTTGCTGTGGCGACTTCTCATCGCCATCGGCCAACTGCGTCGCGGCCTCAAACACCTGCGTCGCGAAGAGCGAACTTTATTGCGATGAAGCGCCCGACTGCAGCCTCGGCGCGTCTTGTTGCTTGGCGCCCGACGCCTACGAGCCAACGGTTCCGTCGGCCGAATGCAAGGCCGTGTGTGCGGGCACCGACAAGGCGACGCTCTGCTCGTCGGACTTCGACTGCGCCGTCGGCGTCTGCGAGCCGATCGTCTGCAAGGGACGCGTGATGGCGACCTGTCGCGGCGTCGTGCCTCCCGTCTGTCTCTGAGCCGCGTCTTTCACCTCTGCCCACCGCGAGCGCGCGTCGATAGTCTGGCGAGCCATGAGCCAAGACACGCTCGCGCGCCTCTTCAAGACCGCCGCGACGCTCGCGGCGAAGGGTGAGCTCAACCTGGGCGCCAAGGCCTCGGCGTCGGACGTCACCTCTGCCGAAGCCGAGCTCGGCCGCGCGCTGCCGGCCGAGTACGTTCGCTTCGTAACCGAGGTCGGCGCCATCGGCGACGTGACGCCGCCGGACTTTCACGGGTGGTCGAGCGATCTGCGCCAAATCTGGGGTCCCAATGACGCCATCCTTGAGACGCGCCGCGTGCGCGCCGAGCACGGACAGAGTGGGCGGCATGCACGCTACGTCAACGAGGCGCTCTTCTTCATGCGTTGGCAGCGCACCCACCAGATCTACGGCCTCGATGCCGAGGGGAGAGTACGGATTCTCACGGAGCATCGGCCCGGGACCATGTTGCGGGTCGAGGCGCCTTCGTTTGCTGAGATCGTCTCGGCGCGGTTCGGCCCGCTCTTGGAAGACCTCGGCGAGGCCACAGACCTTGGCGAGCGAACGGATGTGAGCCTCGATCTCGAAGGGTTGAAGGGCCCGATCAAGGTCGACGACCTCCGCGCCGTGGAGCGGCTCACGCTGTACGGCGTCAACGACGGAGAGAGGCTTGCGCCTCTCGGAAAACTCCCCGAGCTCCGCGAACTCATCATCTACGGCGGCGACTGCGTGCTGCCCGACGCGCTGCTGTTCGCGCCGAAGCTCCTGCGCATCGACCTCAGCCACGAGATGAAGGACCGCTACGGCGCCGGCCTCAACGGAGTTCTCAAGTGGATGCGCGAGACGAACGTGCCGCCGCGGGCGCGTGCCTTCTACGTGCGTCTCTTGGCCGACGACCCGGCGCTCGAGGAGTCCGCAAAGACCGACGCCCTCTTGGCCGCGCTCGACGCGCCCAACGAGTCCATCGCGAAGACCGCGTTGCGTCTCCTCGCGGCCCACCTCGAAGCGCCGCGCAGCCTCAAGGGAGCGCGCGTTCTCGTTCTCGGAAAGCCCATGACGAAGGCCTCAGCCCTCGGGACGCAGCTCGCCGCGGCCGGCGGCGCGCTCGAGAAGAAGCTCGGCCCAAAGACCACGCACGCGCTTCTCGGTATTCATCCGCGGGCGGCGCTCAAGGCCGCTCGCGCCGCGAACGTTCCACTGGTTCACGAGACGCATCTCGTCCGGCGACTCGACGCGAAGGGTGTCCGCCACCTGGCCAAGAAGGACAACGGCGAAACGGCGACGCGCCTAAGGGAGCTGCTGCTCTCTTCCGACGCCGCCAACATGGCCCTGGCCGTCTCGATGATGGAGCAAGGCGGCGTCCCCGACGGCGTCCTCGAGGCGATGCTACTCGTCCTTCAGAACCCCAAGACGCCGCCGCTGACACGCAAGGCGGTTACGGACCTCGCGACGCAGAAGCTCCCCACGTTTCCGAAGGTCGTCAAGGCGGTGCTTTCGAGGACGAATCTCTTTCAGTCGGGGGCGACGAAGCTCGCGGAGCGCCTGAAGGAGCTCGAGGAGAAGAGCGGCGGAGCCATCTCGGGCCGAGTGCTCGCGATGGACCTCATGGGGCGAGACGACGACGACTACTTCGAAGCCGGCGAGCTCTCGTCATCGCGTGCGTTGCTCTTCGCCCTCGAGACGAAGGACGCGGACTTCGCACTCAAGGCTCTCGAGCGGGCTCGCCAGGGCGACGGCATTTCCTTCGGGGGCCTCGAGGCGCGCATCGGCCCCGCGGTGGAGACGGCACCGCTGGCGCGCATGAAGGGCATCAAGCGCGTGGGATTCGCGTGGGCCTACCTGAAGAAGGTGCCCGACGCCCTCCTCAGCCTCACGGACCTTCGTGTACTCACGCTCGACGACAATGACCTCAAGTCGCTTCCCGACGGCCTCGCACGCCTGACCAAACTCGAGGAGCTGTCGCTGTCGAGCAACCGCATCGCGGAGTTTCCTGAGGTCATCACGCGGCTTACGGCGCTCAAAGTCCTTGAGTTCGGTCAGAGCGAGACGAAGCCGAAGCTCCGCGGCCTTCCCGAGAGCATCGGCAAGCTCGTGAATCTCGAGAAGTTGGATTTGCACGGTCAGGCGCTCGGCGAGCTGCCCGAGGCCCTCTTGACCTTGCCGAAGCTGAAGGAGATCGACCTCACCGGCGTGAAGGTCGACGCCGCGAGAAAACGCGAGGTCGTCGCGGCCCTCAAAGCACGACGTGTCAAAGTGAGCGCGTAGCCCTACCTTACGGGTGAGATGGAAGAGGAGGCTGCGGTCACGCTCGCGGACGCGCTGCGGGGGCGTCGCGTCGTCGCCTTGACGGGCGCCGGCGTGAGCACCGAGTCGGGCATTCCGGACTACCGAAGCCCGGGCGCATTGGCGCGGCCGCGTCGACCCATTCAGGGGCCCGAGTTTGTGCGTTCGGCCGCGCTGCGCCGTCGTTACTGGGCGCGCGCCATGGCCGGTTGGGAGCACTTCGGCCGCGCCGAGCCGGGTCCGTCGCACCGCGCCCTCGCTAGCCTCGAATCGCGGGGCTTGCTGTCGAGCGTGATCACGCAGAATGTCGACCGCCTCCACCACCGCGCCGGGAGTCGGCGCGTGACGGAGCTTCACGGCGCCCTGGCAGAGGTCGTTTGCCTCGCCTGCGGCGCCCTCGAGGATCGGCACGACGTCCAGCGCCGCATGCGCGAAGCCAACGCCTCTTGGCTTGACGGTCCGTCGCCCATGGCACCCGACGGCGACGCCGAGCTCGCCGAGCAGGTTGTCGAACGGTTCGTCGTTCCCCTGTGCCTGCGCTGCGGCGGCGATCTCAAACCCCGCGTTGTCTTCTTCGGCGACAAGGTCCCCGCCGAGGTCACCAAGGAAGCGTTCGACCGGCTCGCCGAGGCTGAGACGCTTCTCGTCCTGGGAACGTCGCTCGCCGTCTTCTCCGGCTACCGCTTCCTCCTCCGCGCGTCGGAGCGAAGAATGCCCATCTTCATCGTCAACCGCGGGCCCGTTCGAGGCGAGGAACGCGCCACGCGCAAGCTTGAAGGCTCGACCGGTGCCGTTCTGGCGCGGCTCGCCGAGCTCCTTGCCTGAGGCTACTCGTACATGACGTACTCGGGCTCCGGCGACAGCGCCAGCACTTCGTCGGGTGTCATGAGCTTGCTTCCGCGCTGCGTGTCTTCGTCGAAGAAGAGCTTGAACCCCGCGTGCACGATCGGCGGCGTCGTCTTCATGAGGAACTTGTACGTGACGATCTTGGCGGCCTTGGGGCCGAGCCCATCGACGCTCTTGATGAGCACCACGCCGGGAAACTCCTTGAGCGCCGCGTCGTCTTTGAAGACGTAGTCATTCATTTGGTGAAAGACGAGCGCCTTCTCCGGCAGGTCGTGCTCTTTGACGAGCTTCGACATGTATTCGGCGACCTCGTTGACCGTCGGACCGTTGGACTGGCCGTAGTAGACGCCAGGCTTCTGCTTCGGCTTCATGGCCCACTCGGGGTCGAGCGCGATGCCCACATCGGGCTCGCGGAGGAAGCGCTCAAAGAGCTTCACTTCCGTCATGAAGTCCGAGTGACCCGGCTGCACGTTGAGGAGGAGCAACGCCTTGGCTTCGCGGGCCGCCTTCAGGTACGCGTCGATGACCGATTCCGGGACCCGCCTACGGTACTTGCCGTCGGGGCCTGCGATGCCCTGCACCACCACAGCGATCAGCTCGAAGACCGGGAGCACCTTGCGACCGTTTTCGTACTTCTTCGCGTAGGTCGCGAGCTCCGCGGCGCGTTGTGACAAATTTCCCATGAGCTTCCCGAGCGCCGGTGCGCCGGGGGTTCCGCAGAAGCCCACGAGGCGGTGGGACGGGAAGATCTCCCGGCCGCCCATCGGGAGCTGGGGGCGCGTCTTCTGCGGCGCGGGCGTCGGGGCTTCTGCCGGCGGTGCCGCAAGCATCGGGCTCGCGGGAGGCGCGCTCCTCACGCAGGCCGCTAGGGCCGAAGCGACGGCGAAGAGCACGAGCGCGCAACGCATCGCGCCATTGTGCCCGATTACATGGCGAGCGTGCCGGCCAAGTCGAGGGCGCTGACGATACCGACGAGGTGACCGCTCTTCACCACGAGGATGCGCCGCACGTCCATCGCGAGCATGTACGCGGCGCCGCGATGCACGGGCGTGTCATCGTCGAGGCAGATGGTCTCGTAGCTCATGACGTCTTCGACAGGCTGAGCGCGGAGCGCTGCGGGGAGCTTCCGCGACTGCAGCGCCTCGCGATGCGTGAACACCCCGACGGGACGCGAGCCGTCCTTGACTACGAGCCCGTGGACTTGCGCGCGGCCGAGCAGCGCGACCGCCTCGTCGACGGTGTCGCCGATGTCGACCGTCGCGAGGGCGCGGACCATCAGCGCGGAGAGCAAGAGGTCACGTGGCCGGGCCTTCACATCATTGAGCAAGTCGCGCGGCGTGAGGACGCCCTCGACGGTGGTGCCGTCACCGACCACGAGTCGATGGATGCGCTCCTTCTGGAAGAGCGCCGCCGCCGCCGCGAGCGTCGCGTCACCGTTGATGGTGACGACCGGCCTCTGGGCCACGTCGGCTGCGAGCCGCGGCCCTTCGTTCGGGCCGGGTGTTCGAGCGAGCTCCGCGACGAGGTCCGTCGTTGACACGACGCCGACGAGGCGGCCCTCCTCCGTCACGGGAACGGCCGAAATGTTCTTCGAAAGGAGGAGCTCGGTGAGGTGCGTCACGAGCTCCCTTGGCCCGACGCACTGAACGTCGACCGTCATGCGTGAGCGAACTGTGGGCATGCCCGGCGCGGAGTCGATCGTCATGTTGTGCCTCAATAGGTTTCCGCGTGGAACCGCCCCTCGCGGCGCAAGCGTCCGAGCAGCGTCTCCCAGCTCAAGCCGGCCTTCGTGCTGACGTCCGCCAGCGCATGCATCACGCCCTCCTCCATGCGCGTGTGCCCACACAAATAGACGAAGGTGTCGTCGTCGGCGAGGAGCTTGGCGACCGCATCGCCGCGGGCGCGAATGCGGTCCTGGACGTACTCTTTGGGTTTGTGGGGGAGGCGAGAGAACGCCAACTCGACGTCGATGAGCTCGCGCGGGAGCTTCATGAGCGGGCCGAAATATGGGAGCTCCTCCGGGCGCCGCGCCCCAAAGAAGAGTGCCAGTCGCACGCCCTCGTCGAGGCTCGCGCGCCGTCGCCGCCTCTCGGTCATCGCCCGCATCGGTGCGGCGCCCGTTCCGGTGCAGATCATCAGGAGCTTCGCGCCCCGGTGATTTGGCATGAGGAACGTGGTGCCGAAGGGACCCGTGACGCGGACCTGATCGCCGCGCGCACGATCGCAGAGGTAGTTGGAGGCGACACCGTGCACCGGCAAACCGTCGGGGCTGGTGGTGACGCGCTTCACAGTGATGGCGAGGTTGTTGTGTGCCGGTCGCTCCCCATCGCGCGGGCTCGCGACCGAATAGAGCCTTACGTGGTGAGGCTTGCCGGTCTTCGTGTCGATGCCCGGCGGTACGATGCCGATGGATTGGCCTTCTAACACCGGAAAGGCCGTCTTGCCGAAGTCGAGGACGATGTGGCGAATGTCGCTCGAGGCGTCGTCCGCCGTGAGGCGGTAGTTGCCTGTCACAGTGGCCATGGCAGGCTCGTCGATCGCGTAGAGCCCCACGTACGGGTGCGCGGCCGACCACGGCGGCGGCACGCGACCGCCTTCGGCGCGGCTGGCTGCGGCCGACATCGTGGCGACGTCGGCGGGGATCACGGAGGACGTCGCTGAAGGGGCCTCGTCCTGCGGAAGAGCCTCCCACTGGAGCTGGGCCGGCACGGAATGGGGCACGGCGACCTGGCGCCAACTGTCGATGGCACCGGTGGGGCAGGGCGGCAGGCAGTCGCCGCAGCCGTCGCAGGCTTGAAAGTCGACCGCGTAGTTCTGCCGATCGTGGGAAATGGCGTTCGTCGGGCAGATCTCTTCGCAGGTGTTGCAGCGAATGCAGACCTCCGGATCGATCAGGTGCTGACGCGCGAGCGACATCAGTGGAAGCGCACGTATTCGAAGTCGCTGGGCTGGTTGTTGATGCCCCGAGCCGGCGGCGCAATATAGCCCGCCATCTTTCCCGGCTCGGCGACGCGGCCCATGAGGGATTGGACGAAGGCGTGGTCGTCTTGGCTCGGAAGCCACGCCCGAGACTGGTGCGTCCATTCGGCCTCGGAGACGACGCGACCATCGGGGCTGACGTGAGCCCCCGCGAAGGTGCCGATCTTCCGGTTGAAGGCCTTGTGGGGGAGCTTCAGGCGCATCTCGAAGCCGGCCTTCTCGATGATCTTGTTCCAGCGATCCACACCCCCTTGGCAGTCGGTGATGTAGTCGTCGCGGAGGCGCTCGTTCAGCGTCTGAAGCGCGTTGCCGTGCTTCGAAACGAGCTTGTCGCCGGCGAGGTCGAGCAGCGGATACTCGTCGTTCACGAGGACGTGATCGTCGTGGAGCTTGCTCTCCTCGAAGCGCCCCTTGATGCCCATGCTGTAGAAGGTCGCCGCGTTCGACGACACCTCCGAGCCGTAGAGATCGAGCGTCACAGAGAAATGAAAATTTAGGTAGCGCTGCAACGTCTCGAGGTCGATGCCGCCTTGCCCGCGGACCTTTGCCGGGTCGGTGGTCTTCGCCTCTTTCATGAGATCGCACGTGCGCTGAATGATGCGACCGATGCCGCTCTCACCGACGAAGAGGTGGTGCGCCTCTTCCGTCAGCATGAAGCGCGTGGAGCGTGCGAGCGGGTCGAAGCCAGACTCGGCGAGCGCCGCGAGCTGGTACTTCCCGTCGCGGTCCGTGAGGAAGGTGAACATGAAGAACGACAGCCAGTCGGGCGTCTTCTCGTTGAACGCGCCGAGGATGCGAGGCTTGTCCGCGTCGCCGGACCGTCGCTCGAGGAGCGCTTCGCCTTCCTCCCGGCCGTCACGACCGAAATGCGCGTGCAGCAGGTAGACCATCGCCCAGAGATGCCGGCCTTCCTCCACGTTCACTTGGTAGAGGTTGCGAAGATCGTAGAGGGAAGGGCACGTGCGCCCGAGGTGACGCTGTTGCTCGACGCTCGCCGGCTCCGTATCGCCTTGCGTCACGATGATCCGTCGCAGCGTGCTCCGGAGCTCGCCGGGGACCTCGTTCCAGACGGGACGCCCCTTGTGGGAGCCGAAGCCGATCGTGCGCCCCGGCTCGGGCGGCGTCAGGAAAATCCCCCAGCGGTAGTCCGGCATCTTGACGTAGTCGAAGTGGGCCCAGCCCTTCGCGTCGACGCTGACAGCGGTGCGGAGATACACGTCATAGGCGGGGCTTCCCTCGGGACCCATGTCGCGCCACCAGTCGAGGAACTTCGGCTGCCAGTGCTCGAGCGCGCGCTGAAGGACCTTGTTCTGATCGAGGTCGACATTGTTGGGTATGCGGGAGCTGTAGTCGATGGCCATCGTGCGCGTCGCCGCAGCAAGAGTCGTGCACAGTTCGCGCGGCTCGTCTTTTTCGCGGAAGGGTCGCGCGAGGCTGGTGCAGCGGTTGCGCCGGAGGCGCACGACGTGCGCGCCGTCGATCGACTTACCGTCGAGCCATGCCGTCGCGAAAGCTCGGATACCGAAGGGTGACGCCGAGCGCCTCGAGGGCGCCGCGCCCGTCCACGCGGCGGTCGCCCCGCAGCGTCTCGTGCACCATCGCCGCCGGAACCGACGGCGGCTGCGAGACGCCGTACGTTTCGACGATCCAATCGACCACGTCGCGCTGCCGAGCCGGCTCGGCATCTCCGACGACGAACGTTCGTCGCGGAGCCTGCGGAGCCGCGAGCGCGAGCGCGGCGAGGTCCTCGACGTGAATGCGCGAGGTGGCGCCGCTGCCGTCGCCGGCCACCTTGTGCAAGCCCGCCAGGACGCGCACATGAAGCCCCCGCTCGGGACCGTAGATGGCGGGGCACCGCAAGATCGTCGCGCCCAGCCTTCGCCAGGCCTCCTCTGCCGAGAGTCGCAGCGCGGCCGCTGGCGACGGTGCCTCGGTCACCGGTGTCTCATCGTCGACGACGCCGCGGCGCTCCCCGTAGACGACCGTCGACGAGAGGTAAGTCACAGCACCGAGCCGTGCCTTCGAGAGGGCGTCGGCGACGTGCTGGTCGGTGGTGCCATCGGGGAAACGTGACCACGACGTGCGTCGTCTCGTCGGCCAGCGCGAGCACGCGGCTCGCGAGCTCGTCGGTTCGCTCCGCGTCGAGGCCTCGCGCTTCGAGCTCGGCGCGGCGGACCTCGCGACGCACGAGCCCCAACGAGCTCTCGCGGCCTCTCGCGGCGAGGATGTGTTCGCCCGCGTAGCCAACGCCGAGCACGAGGAGCCGCCGTCGCATCGGCGTCGAGCATGGCACGTGCGCGCCCTCTCGGGAAATGCAAGCCTCCTTGTGGTCAGCCGCTGCCGGGCTCCGTGTAGACTGCCGGCATGAGCAGCGACCCCGATCGTGAACTCAAGGGCTCCGAGGTTCGTCTCTGGCGGCTCATCGAAGAGCGAGCAGCGGATGGAGCCAATGTCGCAGACATCGATCGGCGCATTTGGGACCTCTTCGGCGAGACGTGGGCTGTGGTCTTCACCGATCTGTCGGGCTTCAGTCGTCGCGTCGCTGCGTTCGGCATCACTCACTTCTTGCAGGTGATCTTCGAACAGAAGCGTCTCCTCTTGCCCATCGCCGCCGCCCACGATGGCATCCTCATCAAGGTCGAAGCCGACAGCTTCCTCATCATCTTCAAGCGAGCTGATAGCGCGCTCCGTGCGTGCATTGCGATGCAGAAGGCCTGCGCCCAGTACAACCAAGACCGAGCTCCCGAGGAGCAAGTGCTCTTGTGCCTCGGCATCGGCTACGGACCGCTCTTGCGCATCGGCGACACCGACGTCTACGGACAAGAGGTCAACGTGGCGTCGAAGCTGGGAGAGGACATTGCGCAGGCTCGCGAGATCCTCGTGACGGATGCTGTGCGGGTCGCCGCCGCGGCGGTGCCCGGCGTTACCTTCGAACCGCTCGAGGTCGTGGTCGCAGGGGCCGAGAAGACCTTTCGCGTCGTGGCGGCGCCGACGTAGCCCGCGCACGAGCAAACGCCGCCTCCCGGCCGACCGGTCGGGACAGGCAAGGAGCCTTCCGATACGCTGGCCAGCGAGTGTCCTCTCTTGGCGACAAGCTGCGCGCGTTTCCGCTCTTCAAAGACGCGCGTCCCGAGACGCTCGAGCGCCTCTCCACGGCGACGCACGCCGTAAGCCTCCGGCAAGGCGACGCGCTGTGGCGCCGGGGTGACGAACCGACGCACGCCGTGCTCTTGCTCCGAGGTCTCGTGGAAGTGACCCGCGTCACGCCCGATGGCGAAGAGGTGGCGCTCGCCCTATTCGGTCCCCGCGAGTGCCCCGGCCTCTTCGCCGTCGTCGACGGCAAGGTGTTTCCCGCTGGTGCGCGCTGCCTGTCGGAAGAGTCCGAAAGCCTCCGCGTCGAGCGAAGAGCTCTCCTGTCGTCCCTCGAAGACGATGGCGCCGTCTCTCGTGCGATGAGCGGCGTCATGGGCCACCACAACGCGGTGCTTCGCGAGAAGGTCGACGTGCTCACAGCGGGCGAGGTGCCTCAGCGCTTGGCGACCCTATTCTTGCTGCTCACGGAGCGTTTCGGCGATGAGGGGCAGCCCGGCGAGCTTCACGTGCCCTTGTCGCTCACGAGGCGCGTCATCGCTCGCCTCGTGGGGGTTCGCGTCGAGACGGTGATTCGAGTGCTCTCGCGCTGGGAGAAAGAGCGTTTCGTCGAGACAACCGGCGAAGGGTTCTTGATCCATGGATCCGAGCGCTTGCGTCGCGAGGCGAGCGGCGCCGCGGCGGAATCGAACCCGACATGATCTAGGTCATCGCGCCCCGAAAGGGTTCCGGCGCAACGTAGGCACCAAAGGGAGGGCCACATGGCTCGAAACATCCTCGCGCGTCTCGTCGCAACGAGCGCCGTTCTGCTCCTTGGGTCTTGCTCGCAGGACCGGCCCGCGCCCGGCGGGACCGCTGGCACTAGCGCTTCGGCTACGGCCCCGGCACCCGAGGTGCCCGTCACCACGCCCGTTAAGGCCGAACTCACCTTCGCCCCCGACGTGCCAAAGGCGACAGGGAGAAGGGGGCCGGCGAAGGTCACCATCGAACTCGAGGTGAAAGAGGTGACCATGCCGATCGCCGACGGCGTCCAGTACACGTTCTGGACCTTCGGCGGCCGCGTGCCGGGGAAGTTCATGCGTGTTCGCGAGGGGGACACCGTGGAGTTCCACCTGCAGAACCACGAGAGCAGCAAGATGCCTCACAACATCGACCTGCACGCCGTCACAGGACCCGGCGGCGGCGCCACGAGCACCTTCACGGCGCCGGGGCACCAGACGCAGTTCACGTTCAAGGCGCTGAACCCGGGCCTCTACGTCTACCACTGCGCCACGGCCCCCGTGGGCATGCACGTTGCCAACGGCATGTACGGTCTCATCTATGTGGAGCCGAAGGAGCCGTTGCCGCCCGTCGACCGCGAGTACTACGTGATGCAAGGTGACTTCTATACCGTCGGTAAATACCGTGAGAAGGGCCTCCAGCCTTTCGACATGCAGAAGGCCATCGAAGAGAACGCGACGTACGTCGTCTTCAACGGCTCCGAGGGCTCGCTCGTGGGCGACAAGGCCATGAAGGCCAAGGTCGGCGAGAAGATCCGCCTGTTCATCGGCAATGGCGGGCCCAACCTCTCGTCGAGCTTCCACGTCATCGGTGAGATCTTCGACAAGGTCTACATGGAAGGCGGCATGAAGGTGCAGGAGCAGGTCCAGACCACGATGGTTCCGGCCGGTGGTTCCACGATCGTGGAGTTCACCGTCGAAGTGCCGGGCACGTACATCGTGGTGGACCACGCGCTCTTCCGTGCGTTCAACAAGGGCGCTATCGCCATGCTCAAGGTCGAGGGACCCGAGCGAAAGGACATCTACTCGGGGCAGGAGGTCGACTCGGTGTACCTGAGCGACAAGGCGCAGGGATCGTCCGGCGCGCTCGTGACGGCCGCGGCCCAGCTCGAGAAGGGAGCGCTGTCGAAGGACGCGCAGATTCAGGCGGGTAAGCAGCTCTACCTCGGCACCTGCTCCACGTGCCATCAGCCCGAGGGCCAGGGGCTCGCGAGCGCGTTCCCGCCACTCGCGAAGTCCGACTATCTGATGGCCGACAAGAAGAGGAGCGTCGAGGCGCTGCTCAATGGCCTCAAGGGCAAGGTGACGGTCAACGGCAAAGAGTACGACTCCGTGATGCCGCCCATGAGTCATATCGCGGACGACGACCTCGCCAACATCCTCACCTTCGTGCGCAACTCCTGGGGCAATACCGGCGACCCCGTTTCTCCAAAAGAGGTTGCCGACGTCCGCGCGGCGACCAAGCGGCCGCCGGGTGCCGGCCACTGACGAGGAAGAGGTAGAGGAAGGTCGTGTTGTCGCCGCTGGTTCTCACGCTCCTGGCGCTTGCGAGCGCCGACATGCGACGCGTGGGGCCAGCGGTGTATCGCCCCTTCTACCCGGCGAGCCCGAAGGAGGCAGAGATCCCGATGCCGGCCTTCGACCTCGATCGATTGCCGGTGACGAACGCCAGCTACTTGGGCTTCGTCCGGGCTCACCCGGTCTGGCGTCGCGGCTCCGTCGACCGCCTCTTCGCCGACGCCGGATACCTCGCGTCGTGGGCCTCGCCCGATGAGCTAGGCAAGGGCCTCGTCCCCGAAGCGCCGGTCGTGGAGGTGAGCTGGTTCGCTGCAAAGGCCTACTGCGCAGCGCGCGGTGCGCGTCTTCCAACGGAGAGCGAGTGGGAGCTTGCCGCCATGGCCAGCGAGAAGGCTCCCGACGCACGTGAGGATGTGGCGTGGCGCGCACGCATCGTCGACTGGTACTCGCGACCGGCGAAGGCGCTCGCACCCGTCGGGAGCACTCCACCGAACTACTGGGGCGTCCAAGACCTTCACGGCGTGGTTTGGGAGTGGGTGCTCGACTTCAACAGCACCCTCGTCAGCGCCGACAGCCGCGAGAGCGGCGACAAGGACAAAATGCGCTTCTGCGGCGCCGGCGCCCTCTCGGCGACCGACAAGACCGACTATCCGAGCTTCATGCGCATCGCCATGCGGAGCTCCCTCCGCGGCGATTACACAACCAAGACGCTCGGCTTTCGCTGCGCACGCACCGCGCCCCGCGGTGATGCCGGCGCGACAGGAAAGGGGCCGCGACGATGAGCCGAATCGGCTTCTTCTTGGGTCTCGTCCTCCTCGTCGGCTGCAACAAGTCGGTGGCGAAGTCGGACGGAGCGCCGGCTCCGGCTCCGTCGGCGTCTCCGGCGGCGATGGCGCAGGCGTCGCCCTCCGAGAGCGCGGTCGGTGTCCTGCCGACGCTCGACGTCGTTCGAGGCGTGTCGATCTACGCGCTGCCTTCGCCGTTTGTCGACCAGGACGGCGCATCGTCGAAGATCGACGCGTTTCGCGGGCAGATCACCTTGGTCGCCATGTTCTTTGCGTCGTGCCCGCAGGCCTGTCCGCGGCTCATCAACAACACGAAAGCGATCGAAGCCGCCCTAACTCCGAAGGAGCGCGAGGGGCTTCGCGTCCTGCTCATCACAATCGACCCGGAGAACGACACGCCAGACGTGCTGCGGGGCGTGGTCAAGCGTTTTGGACTCGACGCGGGCCGATGGAAGCTGCTCACGGGCAAAGACGATGATATCCGCGACGCCGCCGCGGTCCTGGGGGTGAAGTACCGGGAGATGGACGGGACGTTGAATCACTCGTCTGTCATTACGCTGCTCGACCGCGAGGGGCGCATCGACGCTCGCTACGACGGCATCGCCGACACGCGAGCCGCCGCATCGGCGCGCATCCGCGAGCTCTTGGCGAAGCGTTGACGGAGCGAGGGGCCGGGCGATGATCCATGTCATCGACGCGACGCGCCACGGGCATCACAGTAGGCAACGAATCGAGGGAGCAGGAGGTTTTGATGAAGCGCATGGATCGACGTGAGGCTTTCGTTGGGATGGCGACCGTTCTCATCGCGCCTTCCGCACTGCTCGGCTGCGGGAAGAAGTCATTGACCTGCACAGACACGGCGGGCCTCTCGGCAGACGAGGTGAACATGAGGACCGTGCTTGGGTACGTCGACTTGAGCGGCGATCCGGCGAAGCCGTGTTCGACCTGCCAGCTCTACAAGCCGGCAGCACCGGACCAGTGCGGCGGCTGCCAAATCATGAAGGGGCCGGTGCACCCGGCTGGCACCTGCAAATCATGGGCGAAGAAGGCGTAGCGCAGCCATCAGGCGTCGCGTCCTCGCCGCCCGCGGCGGGGGAGCGTCTGGCGCAGCTCGGGGCTCGGCGGCCGGCGGTGCCAGACGTGCGCCTTGCCCTCCTTCAGAAAGGGTTTCGTCCGTTCTTCCTCTTGGCGTCGCTCCACGGCGTCGTCGTCGCGCTCGTCTGGGTGCTCGCGCTGCGCGGAGTGCTGACGCCCGGCGGCGAGGGTGGCGCCCAGCTTTGGCATGCCCACGAGATGCTCTTCGGCTTCACGAGCGCCGTTATCGCCGGCTTCTTGCTGACCGCCGTCGGCAATTGGACGGGACGCGAGACGGCGACGGGACCTCTCTTGGCAGGGCTGGCGGCACTGTGGCTTCTCGGGCGGATGGTCACGGCCTTCGAGCGACACCTCCCGGCGCTGGCGAGCGTGCTCGACTTGGCGTTCCTCCCGGCGCTCGCCTTGGTCCTCGCGCGGCCTCTCTTGGCGGTCAAGAACCGGAGGAACTTCGTGATGCTCGCGGTGCTTGCGTCGTTGTGGGGAGCCGAGCTTTGGACGCACTTCGGCGGCAGTCTTCGCGGCGGCACGCGGGCCGGCGTGCTCCTCGCCGTCGACGTCGTCGTCGTGCTGCTGGTCATCATTTCTGGACGCGTCATCCCCATGTTCACGCGCAATGCGACCCGCGACGAAACCATCCGCGGTCGACCAGTGCTCGATGTGCTTTCGATCTTAGCGGTGGTCCTCGTCTTCGTCGCCGACGCATCTGGGGTCCCCGACGGCGGCACGCGCGCGGTAGCGGGAGTCGCCGCCGCGCTGCTCGTTGCACGTTCTCACTCGTGGGGTGCGCTGCGGGCTGTCAAGGTGCCGCTCCTGTGGATTCTCCACGTGGGCCACGGCTTCATTCCCATCGGCCTGGCGCTAAGGGCCGCCGGCGGCAGCGTGCCTCCCTCCGTCGGCACCCACGCGCTGACGGTTGGTGCCATCGGCTGCCTCACGCTCGGCATGATGGCGCGCGTTGCGCTGGGGCACACGGGGCGGCTGCTCGAACCGTCGCGTGCGGTCGTGGTGGCTTTCGTCCTCATGATCGGTGCCGCGCTGGCACGTGTCGTTGGTGTGCTCTTCGCCCCCGGCCGTCATGCCACGTGGGTCGCCGTCGCGGGAGTCCTCTGGGCTGCCGCGTTCGCGTTGTACTTCGTGACCTACTTGCCCGTGTGCATGAACGCGCGCGTCGACGGCAAGGCCGGCTGAAGCGAGCGGAACGGCGTCACGGTGCGTCGCCAGCCCACTCGGTATGGCGTACCCTCATCATCCTCATGTCAGCGCCGCCATCTCGGAGGGAAGGGCCCACTTCGGCGTCGCTCCGCATGAGACCGGGCGCGTTGCCGCCGGGACAACGCGTGCGGTCTCTCTTCGGCCTCGCCGGTCCAGGCGCGCCT
This sequence comes from Myxococcales bacterium, assembly GCA_016703425.1. Taxonomy (NCBI): domain Bacteria; kingdom Pseudomonadati; phylum Myxococcota; class Myxococcia; order Myxococcales; species Myxococcales bacterium. The sequence continues at coordinate 362,366 of JADJCA010000013.1, read as the reverse complement.
CTCGAGCTCGAGGTCCTTGGTCGTGTTCTCCTCCACGCAGCGCTCGTGGGCCTTGCGGGGGGCGTGGCGGGGTCGCTCTTCTTCGTGGCGCTCGAGGCAGTGCAACACGCCTTGCTCGAGGTGACGACGGGCTACATACCGCTCCTGGCGCACGGGGAAGAGGTCCTCACAATCGTTCGCCGCCCGGAGTTTCGTCCGTGGCTTCTCGTCTTCGTGCCAGCGCTCGGGGCGCTGGCCGCAGGGTTCATCTCCTGGCGCTTTGCACCAGAGACGTTTGGCGGCGGAACCGACGCGATCATTTCGGCCTTCCATCACCGGGGCGGTGAGGTTCGCTCGCGCGTCCCCCTGCTGAAAGCCCTGACGACGCTGCTCACGTTGGGAACGGGCGGCTCCGGCGGCCGCGAGGGGCCCACCATGCTCATCGGCGGCGGCATCGGCTCGCTCATCGGCCGACTTCTGAGGGTAACGGAGCGGGAGCGTCGCGTGCTCCTCGTCGCCGGAGCCGCCGCCGGGATCTCTGCCGTTTTCCGCACGCCGCTCGGCGCCGCGCTGCTCGCGGTCGAAGTGCTTCATCGCGACGACTTTGAGTCCGACGCGCTCGTGCCGTCCGTGCTCGCGAGCGTCGTCTCGTACTCGGTGTTCATTTCGCTCTTCGGCGAGAGCACCCTCTTCGCGCACGGACGTTATCCTTTCATACCGGCTCACCTCCCGCTCTACGCTCTCCTAGCGGCGGTTATCTGCGTGTTCGCTGCGACCTTCTGCGGGATGTTGTCGGCGGTCGCGCGGGTAGCCAAGGCGATGCGAGTGCCGCTCTGGCTCAAGCCGGCCATTGGAGGGCTCGCGCTCGGCGCTTTTGCGACGACCATCCTGCTGCTCGTTGGCCCGTCGGTTGGCCGTGAGGGGCAGGGACTCGGCATTCTTGGGGGCGGCTACGGCGCGGCGCAGGCGGCCATTACGGGGGCCTCGTGGTTGCCCGGGGGTAGCCGTGACGTGCAGCTCCTCGTGCTGCTCGCGCTCGCAAAAATGATCGCCACAAGCCTCTCCGTAGGAAGCGGCGGGAGTGCCGGCGACTTTGGCCCATCGCTCGTTGTCGGCGGCCTCGTTGGCGGCGCATTTGGTCGCGCAGCGCAGCTCGTCCTTCAAGATCCGCGCATCGAACCGGGAGCCTTTGCCCTCGTGGGGATGGCCACCTTCTACGGAGGCATCGCCCACGCGCCGCTCGCGTCTCTCGTGATGATTTGCGAGCTTACCGGCAGCTACGACCTGCTCGTTCCGCTCATGCTCGCCGAGGGCATCGCCTTCGTGGCGCTTCGCCGGCGTACGCTCTACACAGCGCAAGTGCCGACGCGCCGCGATTCGCCGGCGCACCGCGAAGAGCTCATCTTCGACGTGCTTCGCGGCGTGCCCACCCTCGAGGTGGTGGACCGCACGCGTGCGTTCGTCGCGTTCAATCAGAAGGACTCGGCGCGGGACATCGTGCGCCAGATCGCCGAAGCCACCACGCAAGAGGTGTTTCCCGTTCGGGACAACGGCGGCATTCTCCTCGGAATGATCGACGCTGACGTGCTGCGGACGATCGCTGCCGATCGAGAGCTGGAAGCGATGACCGTCGCGGACGATCTCATGCGGGCTCCGGCGTCGGTGCGTGACACCGACGATCTCCACACGGCGCTGGAGTTGATGCTCAGCCAACATCTCCGCGAGGTCCTCGTGGTGGATGCCTCCGGTGGCATCGTAGGGCTCCTCGATGAGAGCGAGATCGTGCAGAGCTACCGGCGCCTCGCAGGTCGACGCGACCCGGCGTAGCGCTTGGGGGTGCGGGTGGCTCCGGCGAGTCACAGCCGCGCCGCGCTTGACGTGGTGGCGCGAAGCACGAATGCTTGGCGCGCATGACGAGCAAAGGGCCCGATCCGCGGGATCAGATGCAGCGGCGCGTCGGTCAAACGCTCGCCAACAAGTGGACCATCGATCGGCTCATCGACACCGGCGGCATGGCGGCGGTCTTCGCGGCGACCCACCGCAACGGCAAGCGCGTCGCCATCAAGATGTTGCTCCCTGCGTTCGCAGAGCAGGAAGAGGTTCGCGCGCGCTTCCTCCGCGAGGGTTATGTCGCCAACCAGGTCGAGCACCCCGACGCCGTGAGCGTCCTCGACGACGACGTGACGGCCGACGGCGCGCCGTTCTTGGTCATGGACCTGCTCGAGGGCGAGTCGATGGAGCAGTGGATTGAACGAAGCGCCGGCACCCTCCCGGTGCCCGACGTCTTGGCGGTGGCCGACCAAGCGCTCGACGTGCTCGGCGCCTTTCACCAGCGCGGCGTCGTCCATCGCGACATCAAACCGGCCAACTTGTTTCTGACGAAGAGCGGCGTCGTGAAGGTGCTCGACTTCGGGCTCGCTCGCCTGCGCGACGCTCCCGGCTTCGCGCAGACCGGCGCTGGCATCGTGCTGGGGACCGCGTCGTACATGGCGCCCGAACAGGCGCAAGGCAAGAGCGGTGAGGTCGAGGCCCGAAGCGACGTCTTCGCCGTTGGCGCCGTGATGTTTCGCGCCCTCGCGGGGCGCACCATTCATCCCGGCAAGACGCAAATGGAGCGTCTCATTGCGGCGATGAAGCATCGTGCGCCGTCGCTCGGAGAGGTGGCACCGCACATTCCCACGTGGGTCGTGGGCGTCGTCGACAAGGCGCTCGCCTTCGACAAGCGTGAGCGTTGGGCCGACGCCGCCGAGATGCGAAAGGCAGTTCGCTCGACGTTCGCTCAGCTGAAGGAGGAGGCGGCGCGCGTGAGGCCTGCCTTAAGCGGAGCCCCGGCGCCGCCTTCCGCTGCAGAGGCGTCGCTGGCGCTCAGCGCGATCTTCGACGCGTTGGTCGAACCGAGCATCATCGTCGATACGTCGTTCGGTGACACCGAGGCGAAAGAGGGCGAATAGAGCTGCGCTCAGACGGCGCGGCTCGTAGCGGTCCGCAACCGTGCGAGCGCAGCCAACGCCCCCGCGCGGAAGCGTTGAGCCACGGGGAATAGCGTGATGAGGGCTCGTCCCGAAGGACGCCTCGTGGGGGTCCACAACCACTGCATTCGGCGTCGGTCGAAGAAATAGCTCTCCACGTATGAGCCGACCGCGCTTCCGGTCTCGACGACGTTCGCCACCTGTTGCTCGTGCAGGTGCCGTAGCCCTTCGAGCTCGACCAAGATGCCGGGAGAGTAGTCGGCGAAGGCCTCGTCGAAGCCGATCTTGAAGGCGAAGAGCGTCTCCCCGACGAGGAAGTTCACCGACATCGCGATGGCCACGCCGTCGAGCTGGAGCTCTACAGCGTACAGTTCGCCGCGAGCCGCGGAGCGGGCCACGCACTCGGTGAAGAAGGCGCGGTCCCGCGGCGCCGCCGCGAGCGCCGTGCCGGCCGCGCCTTTCCATCCCCTCCGCTCGATCTCCATGAAGCGCGTCGCGAGCGCAGGGTCGCGTGCGAGATCCCGATGCACGTGCACGCTGACCCTGCCGCGTTTCTCGAGGTCACGCAGCTTGCGCCGGTACCCTTTGCGTCGCGCCGCCGCGAGCTCTCCGAGGTACGCGTCGAACGACGCGCGCCGCTGCAGCACTGGCCGCAGGGTCGCTTCGCGCGTCAAGAGCGGCGAGCCGCGGTGCTGAAGTTCGGCTCGCAGCAGCCGGTAGAACGGTGACTCGTCCCAGACGTGCTCGAGAAGAACGAGGTGCCAGGGGCGCTCCGGAGCCTCGATCCAGTCCCACAGGGCCCGAAGCGCCGCTGCGGCGTACGCGCCGTGCACGATGGGCTGCATCATTCGGCCGTGCGGGGTCGTGAACGTTGAGAGCGCCGGCAGTGGCACGCGCCGAGACGGCGACAGGCGCGTCACCGGCATCACCAAGACGAGCTCGCGAGTCGTGTCGTTCCAGACTGTCAGGATGCGCGTGCTTGGGCCTTCGAACTGCCGCAGCAGTGGCAGGAGGAACGCTGGCGCCACGTAGCCGTTGTCTTCCAGGGCCTCGTGCTGCAGCTTGTACAATGCATCGAGGTGAGCCTCGAGCTCGCGAACGTCCCGGAGCTCGCGCACGACGCAGTGTGGCCTGCTGCTGGGCGCGGCGACGGAGGAGGGCCGGGAGGTGGTGTGCGACGGGGGGGCTGGCGGTGGTTCGCGCATGGCACTCACAGCCCTCATGGCCGCTCCCAAGATGGCGGATCACCAAATGAGCGCGCGATGCTGCTCGCGCCGACACTGTAGGCACGCCTGCGCCGCTCTCGCGTGCTCGACAGAGGCGCGTTGGCCTGCGACGCTTCGAAGCTGGTCGCTTCATGCGCTTGGCGCGGCCGGGAAGGCAGAGATGGCGGATACCAAGGGCGGTTCGAAGCTCGATGGCAGCACCGTTCGAGATCTCATTTCACCGTGGGCCGGGGTGGCCCCCGTCGAGACCGTGGGCGGAGCTCGCTTCGCGTCGTTTGGTGAGCGCATTCGGGCGGCGTTCGTGCCGTTCATCGAGAGCTACGCCGGGGCCGAGGCTCGGAAGTGGGTGACCGCCGAGATCGCCGAACACGGCGAGCCGGGTGACATGGTCTCGGCGCTGGCGCTCGGGCACGCGCTCCTGAGTCGAATCCCCGAAGGCCCGACGCGTGAGGTGGCTCGTCGCGAGCTCGACGCCTTATTACGGGGCATCAAGATCACCAGCCTGGTGCCGCCACCGGTGTCGGCGGGGCGCGCCCCGAGGCGAGCCGACCTCGATCGGCGCCGAAACCGCTAAGGAGCGCGCGTTGTCTCGGCCGCGGGCTCGAATTGTGGCGGCGGCGGCGGCGGCAGCGTGAGGGGCGGGCACGCAGGGCAAGGCGCGGTCTTGTCTTTCGCTCTGGGCAGGTCGCTGAACGCGAAGATGAGGCTCGCCGTCATCGTTGTGTCCATGTCGGCCTTGCCCGGCAATGGCGCGTGATCGTATCGAGCGCCGAAGCCAAAACCGAAGGCCAAGCCCCCGACGATCCTTGCCGCGAGGAGCGCGTCGAAGTTCATCCGCCACCTGGTGCTCGCGATGACGCTCTGCAGGTGCTCAAGCCCCAACGTCAGCGTGACCTCTCGGTTGAAGGCGCGGCGGTAGCCCACGAAGAGGCGTGACGAGTGATCCGTTAGCGTCTTGTCGACGCGCACCGGATGACCGCCGCCATCGAGCACTGGGGTCTTGTCGCCGTCGAGCACGACGCGCGCGTCGTCGCGCCTGACGTCGTGCTGCAGGTCGTAGCCGGCCTCACCCCAAAACGCTGACGTCGTGTCCTTGACGAAGAGGACCTTCAGGCCGGGGTCAACGTTGAACCGGAAGTCGAGACCCTGGAAGCGGTCATGGCGACCGGTGAGCAAGAGGAACACGCTCGCCCGATCGATGGCGTACCGATCGTATCGAAGGCGCCCTTGGATGTTCTGCGCTGTGGCCGCGACGGGGCTCCCCGGCGCCGCGCCGTGGCCGTAGTTGCCCAGCAGGGACGCGCCGGCGGCGTTTCTTCCGAAGCGCGACTCGAACACGCCGCTCGCGGTCACGGCGAGGACGCGCGAGTTTCCGCTCGTCAGCATGCCGCCGGAAGACACAGCGATCACGGTTCCGTCGTCGGGCGCCTTGCCGACGACGGGGGCGTCGTCGGGGGCCTTGGCGGCTGGCGCCAAAGCCTTCGCGTCGGGCGGCTCCGCCGCCGTGGCTAGGGGAGCCGCCGCGAGCAGCGCCGCACCCGCAAGAAGACGAAAGCCAAGGAGCATCGCGCGAACCGGAGCCCTCGTGTACCGCACCGCGCGCGCGGCGTTCGAGAAAAAAAGGAGGGCGCGACTCGCTGGCTGGCTACGCTAGCGCGCGGCCACGAGGACACTCCCCGCGGAATAGCCTGCGCCGAACGAGCAGATGACGCCGACGTCGCCCCGCGAGAGGCCGGTTTTGTGCGAGTGGAACGCGATGATCGAACCGCAAGAGCTCGTGTTGCCGTATTCGGCCAGCTCAGAAGGAGCCTCTTCGGCGCTCACGTCGCGGCCGAGGACCTTTCGCGCGATCCACTGGTTCATGGTCAGGTTGGCCTGATGGAGCCACATGCGCCGAACCTGCGCCCGGTCGATGCCCGTCTCGTCGAGGTGGTCGCCGATGAGGTCGGCGACCATGGGCGAGACCTCCTTGAAGACCTTGCGGCCCTGCTGAACGAAGAGTTTGTCGGCGTCGTCGCGGCGTTCTGGCGCCGCGCGGCTCAAGAAGCCCATGTTGTTTCGAATGGCGCTGGAGAACTTGGTGACGAGTCGCGTCGACAAGATCTCGAAGGGCGACGCCGCACGACAGCCGTCGAGCGCTTCAACGAGCACGGCGGTGCACGCGTCGCCGAAGATGAAGTGGCTCTCGCGATCGCGGAAGTTGAGGTGGGCCGAGCAGATCTCGGGATTGACGACGAGGACGCGTCGCGCGCTGCCCTGCGCGATGAAGTCCCGTGCCATCGAGATGGCGAAGGTGGCCGACGAGCACGCGACGTTCATGTCGAAGGCGAAGCCGCGGGCACCGAGCGCCTCCTGAACTTCGACGGCCACGGCGGGGTAGGGGCGTTGCAGGTTCGAGCACGCCACGATGACCGCGTCGACGCCCTCGGCGTCGCGCCGCGCCTCATCAAGGGCCTGCCGCGCGGCCGCGATCGACATCTCGCACTGCAGCGAATGCTGATCGTTGTCCCGCTCGGCGATGCGCGGGGCCATGATCTTGGGGTCGAGCACGCCGCGGCGGTCGACGACATGGCGCCTCGCGATGCCCGACGCCTTGAATACGAACTCCGAGCTTGAAGGCTCGATGGCGACCGCCGCGCCGCTCGCGATGAGGGCAGCGTTCCTCTCGTTTTCCGCGGCGGCGTAGGCGTTGAACGACGCGACGAGCTCATCGTTGGAGACAACGTCGGCGGGCGCGTAGAGTCCGGTGCCGGTGATGGCGATGGAGGTCATTCGACGGGGGTTTACTTCGACGGATCCCATCGCGCAACGCATTCGCAGCACGCCGGCTGCTTTCGCCTGTCTCCCATGAGAGACGAACTTGGCGTTGCCGCTGGAATTGGTCCGCGTTGGGGGGACAAATCGGGCGGAACCGCCGCAAATGCGCGGTCTTCCGGATCGATCGCGGCTCGCGCAGGCACTACCCTCCGCGTGCTTGTGCCGATGAACGGCGCGAGGGGGGGCCGATCATGAAAGAAGTGGTTGAGCGACTGTGCATGGCTCGGGGCGCGCGCGCCGTCGCGCTGTTCGACGATGGCGGTGTCGTTGTCACGTCGGCGGGCGATGTGCAGCTGCTCCAGACGATGAGTGACGTCGCGGCTTCCCCGGAGGGGACGCTGGTCGATGTGCCTGGCGCGCGGCTCCTGGTGCGTCGCTTGCCGACGGGCGCGCTCGTCGTCGCGAGCGAGCCGACGGCCGACGTCGCCGACATTCGTTTCCACGCGACGGCCGCGGTCACGAGCCTCCGCATTCGCAGCTCGCGGCCCCCGGCTCCGCTCCATTAACCTTGTGCGCTCACACGGGGACGCCGCGATGGGAGCGCGCTCGCGCCAAGAAGTGCGCGCTAAGGCAATCGTGACGTGAAAAGCTGCGTCACGATGGGCGCGTAGAAGCCCCAGAAGAACGCTTCGTCGGACGAGGTGCCGCCGCCCCAACCGAGGGCGCGGCGCCGGTACGGCAGGAGGCCCGCGCGCTCCGGATCACCGAGCTCGAGGGCGGTGTCGACGAAGTCGCCGGCAAGGTAGTAGACGCTCTTCTTTCGGACGAGCGCCGGGAAGCGCGCCGGGACGCGGTGAACGTCGAGCTTCTCTTTGCCCGTCGGCGTGACGTCGAGCACGTGCTCGAAGAGCACCTCGGAGCCGCGCGCTTCGACGATGTCCATCCAGAACCAGAAGCCACCCCGCTCCGGCAAGCCAAGTTCGGCGCCGGCGGGTGTCCGTCGCTGCTCCACCACTGCCGGGCCCAGGTCTTTGCCCTCCTCGAGCACGATGATCTCCGCGTCCTCGCGCACGAGCACGAAGCCGCCGCCCCTGAACAAGAAGGGTTTCTTCTCCAGGCGCTCGTAGACCCGCGCCACCCAGCGCGGAACCTCGTTCTCGTCTTCGAGCTTGGGCCAGTAGCGGCCCACCCACTTCGTCCACCGTGCACCGAAGACGTCCTCGAGGCGTGCCCGAACACGGTCGTCGGTGGGCGACGCGAAGGTGTTGAACTCGCCGATGATGAGGTGACCTTGCGCGGCGAAGGCCTCGATCGCGGCGGCCTCCTCGCCCGTGAAGCCGCCGTAGATCTTTGGCGAACGTTCGAGGGCAGCGATGTCGCCAGGCTTCTCGTAGTCGCCGACGTAGACGCCGTAGGTGTCGGCGATGACGAGGGCGTCGGCGCCGTCGAGGTGAGCGGCAGTGAGGTCGTGGCCCTTCTTGCTCTCGGGGTCGAAGCCGACGTAGTCGCGCGCCGGGTCGAGAAACGCGCCAGCTTTGTCCCGCACCTTCATGGCGTGCAAGAGCCACGGAATGGCTGCGTGTTCCCTGTATTTCTTGAAGGGGACGGTCTTGTCGACGACGACAACGGCCAGCGTGCGGGCAGGCAAGAGTCGCCAGGCGATGTGGGGCCCGAACAAGACGACGCCCATGATGAGGACCACGAGCGCGATCCGAAGGATGCGCTGCCGCATCGGAGCACTCTACCGCCCCCGTCGCGGCGCCCGCCATCGGACGTCGAAGGCTGCCGAGGCTCGCCGGCGACCTCCCGATATAAGCGCTTCGGTGAGCGCGCGCCGCGCCCCCTTGCGTGCCAAAAGCCTGGCGGCGAGCCCTCGGGGGCACTCCCTTCGGGGGAAAGGGGGGGCGCGGTCGCCATTTTACCTGCTCGTCCGTTCCCTACCGGGAGCCCCTCCCGATTGTTGGCGGCCGCGCCGGAATCGCCGTAAATTTCGGGGGTTGCTCGGCCACCGGTCACGGCACCGGCCACCCTCGCACACCTCCCATGCGGCTCGTTACGACGCTCCTCTTCGCGCTCGACGCCGCGGTCCTCGCTTACATCGTCGTGTTCTTCGCCATCAACATGGCCTTCGTCCTCATGAGCCTCCGGCGCATCGGCGAGGTGCTCGCCCAAGAGCACGTGAGTCCCGCGCTCGCGAAGGAGAAGGACCACTTCCTCCCGCACATCACCTTGCTCGTCCCCGCGTACAACGAAGAGGTCACGATCTGCGAGAGCATCCGCTCGCTCCTGCGCCTTAGGTACCCGTCCTTCGAGATCGTCATCTGCAATGACGGCTCCAAGGACAAGACGGTGGAAGAGTTGCTCCGGGCCTTTCACTTCGTCCGCACGGAACTCGACTACGACGACCGCCTCGCCACCGCGCCGATTCGAGGCTTCTACGAGGTGCGCGGGCCGCTCCCTACGGGCCTTAGGCGCCTCATGCTCATCGACAAGGAGAACGGCGGCAAGGCCGACGCCCTCAACGCCTGCATCAACGTCGCGCAGGGCGAATACGTCACGAGCATGGACGCCGATAGCCTCCTGACGCCCGACGCGCTGCTCCTCGCGGCCCGGCCCATCGTCGAGGACAAGGAAGGCATCGTCGCGGTGGGGGTGCAGGTCGGAATTTCGAACGGCTCGCTGGTCGAAAACGGGCGCGTCGTCGAGATGCGCTTGCCCAAGACGTGGATCGGACGCTTCCAGATCGTCGAGTACATGCGGTCCTTCGCCCAAGGCCGCGTGGCCTTCGCCGCCTTGCGCTCGCTCCTCGTGCTCTTCGGCGTCTTTGCGCTCATGCGTCGCGACTTGGTGCTTCGCATCGGCGGGTTTCTCACCAAGACCATGCGCTCCAAGGTTGGCATCGAATATTGCGGCGCCGGGGTGCACACCGTCTGCGAAGACATGGAGATCGTCGTCCGCCTTCATCGCTTCCTGCTCGACAAGAAGATCCCCGGCAAAGTGGTCATTCTGCCCTTCGCCACGGCCTGGACAGAAGCGCCGGAAAACTATCGCGACATCGGCAAGCAGCGCTCGCGCTGGTATCGCGGCCTCTTGGAGGTCCTTAGCTACCACCGCAGCATGATGTTCAACCCGCGCTTCAAGCAGATCGGGCTCTTCTCGCTCCCGTACCAGCTCGTCTTCGAGGCTGCGGCGCCGATCATCGAGTGTGCCGGCTACATCATTCTCCTGATGACGCTGGCCCTCGGCGTCCTCTCAGGCACGGCCCTCCTCACCTTCATTGGCCTCGCGGCCGCCGTGAACCTCGCGCTGAGCTCACTCTCGGTGCTTCTCTGCGTGATGTCTTCGCGCGGCACGAAGACCGATGCCGAGGGAATGACGCTCTTTCGCTACGGCCGCCTGAGGGACATCGTCGTGCTCTTGTTTGCCGGCTTCATCTCGAACCTCGGCTACCGCCAGTACCTGGTGGCGTGGCAACTCAAAGGGCTCTGGGACTTCATGAAGGGCAAGCAAGGCTGGGACAAATTTGCCCGCAAGGGCTTTGCGCCGAGGGCGACATGAGCCTCGCCGGGAGCATCGTTCTCGTCGTCATGGCGCCGGGCGTCGACCGTCGCGCCGCCGACTTGCTTTTGGCCGTCGGTGCCACGGTCCGCGAGGTGCCCGTGGCCGATTTGGCGCCCGAGCTCGATTCCGGCGTCGACGCGCTCGTCCTTGACGTCGGAACGAGCCCCGAGCTGTTCGCGGCGTTCGCTTCGGCCTTTCACGCGTCGTCGCGGCGCCTGACGCCGGCCGTCGCGCTCGTTGACGCGGGCCTGCCGGCGTTTCGGTGTGCGCTCCTCGGCCCCGTGTCGATGGTTGAGCTCTCGAGCGATGACGGTCAGCTCGCCCTGCGCATCGACGAGGCCCTGTCGCGGGCGCGGCACTCGGATGTGGGCTTTCACATGGAGCGCGCCGAGGTCCTCGGGAAGCGACTCGGTGCCATGGTTCGCGACGCGCAGACGGCCGCTCACGACGCCGGCGCACTTTGCGGTGTGGCGCTGGGCTACGCGGCCAACATGCGCGATGGATTCGCTGGCGATCTCACGCCGCCACAGGCGACGCACGTCGCGCAAATCCTTTCGGCCATACAAGGGCTCACGACGCTGCTAGAGCGATTCTCCGGCACCGCGCGCGCGCAAGCCGACGTCCCCGATGCGCCCCCCCCCTCGGTCCGCCGGCTGGCGCGCCGCCGGCATCGCTTCGATCTTGCCGCGCTGGTGCAGAAGACCGCGGGCCTCTTCGAGAGCCTCGCCGCCGATCGATCCATTCGCTTCAGCATCGAGGCCGCCGGCCCTCGCTACATCTGGGGTGATCCAACTCAACTCAAGCAGCTCGTCACGAACCTCGTCGTCAACGCCATCAAGTTCACCCCGGAGGGGGGCGCGGTGGCCGTACTCGTCGATGTCGCCACCGGTGAAGGGCCCGGCGTTCAAGGCCGACGGTGCGCCCGCATCGTCGTCAACGACTCGGGGCCCGGCATCGAGGAAGCCGAGCGCGAGAAGGTGTTCGAGCGCGGGTATCGCGTCGCGGCGCACTCGCACGTGCCAGGCACAGGCGTAGGTCTCGCGGTCTGTCGCGACGTCGTCCAGCTCCACGGCGGCAACGTTGTCGTCCGCGATTCCCAGTTGGGTGGCGCGTCCTTCGTCGTCACCTTGCCGCTCGACCTGCGCCGGCGCAGGGAGCAAGGGGTCCTCTTCGTCGACGACGCAGCCGCGGCGCAGCGGCTGGTCGCGGCGCTCGAGGTGTGGGGCGTCGAGGAGGTCGAAGCCGACGGCGCGAAGCTCGTCGAGCTCATCGGCGATTGCAGGACCGTTGTCGCGATCCCCCGGACCGGCTTCCGTGTCACCGAGACGGCGCTGCGGGAAGCCGCCGACGACGCCTCCGGGCCGACCAGTCGCGGGGGCGGTCGGTGAGCAAAGCCAGCGCGCACGTCCTGCTCGTCGACGACAACCCCATGGGTCTGGAGATCCTCGAGGTGCGCCTCAAGGCGCTCGGTCATCGCACCACCATTGCGCAAAATGGCGAGCTGGCCATCGCGTGCGTCGAACGCGACAGGCCCGACATCGTCGTGCTCGACGTGACGATGCCGGAGCTGAACGGCTACCAGGCGTGCCGCGCCATTAAGCGGATCGACAAGAACATCCCGGTCATCATCCTCACGGCGAAGACTGACCCCGCCGACCGCTTCTGGGCCATGCAGTCTGGCGCCGACGCGTTCCTCAACAAGCCGATCGATCCGGCGACCGTCATCCAGAAGGTGACGGCGCTCCTCGAACAGCCATGAAGCCCGTTGGCGTCGCGCAGATCCTGACGGCGCTGCTCGTGGCGCTCGCGCTCGCGCCGACGCTCTGGATCCTCTCGCGCGAGGCGCTGCGCCGGCGCGGTACGAAGCGCGCCTTGGCGAAGGTCGAGGCGGCCCGCAAGCTCCTCGCTGCCGACGCCGACCGTCTTCCGGAAGATCTCGCGGCGGAGCTCAAGGCCCGCTTCGACCCCATCACGGGGCAGCGCGTCGTCCTTCAGCTCATTCATCACGAAGACGCGGCCACGAGGGCGCTCGGGCAGAGGCTGTTCGTGGATCTCGGGCTGGTCGAGCAATACGCGAAGCTCCTCCGCGATGCGCGCAAGTGGAGCGAGCGCACGCACGCGGCGGAGACGCTCGGTGCCGCCGCGGCTCCGGCCGCCGTGCCCGCCCTCGTGGCGGCGCTGCGTGATCCCCACGAGGACGAGGACTCGGTGAAGGTCGCCGCCGCCACGGCCCTCGCGAAGCTCCGCGACCAGAGCGCCATCCCGCTCTTGGTGGCCGAGCTGAGCGACACTGACGGAAAGGCCTCGCGCACAGTCGCCGAGGCGCTCGTGGCCTTCGGCGAGTTGGCCGTGCCGCCGCTCCTTGAGCTCGTCACCGGTGGCGGTCCGTCGCCGGCTCGCGTCTGGGCGGCCCGCGCGCTTGGACGCATCGCCGATGGGCGCGCAACCGATCCTCTCGTGGCGCGCCTGAACGATCGCGACGACCTTCTCCGCATGGCCGCCGCCGAGGCGCTCGGCAGCATCGGCGACGCGCGGGCGCTGCAACCCCTCGTGCGAGCGACGCTGCGCGACCCGGCGCCGCAGGTGCGCGCCCACGCCGCCGGCGCCGTGGCGAAGATCGAAGGTGAACGCGCCGTCGACGTTCTCGTGGCGGCCCTCGCCGACCCCGACTACGCCACTCGGCTTCGCGCCCTCGAGGCCTTCGAGACCATGCGAGCGCTCGACACGACGCCGCTCGAGACGGCGCTGCGCGACCCGAACATCGAAGTTCGCCGTCGCGCCGCCCTCGCCCTGGAGCGCGTTGGGCACCTCGAACAGCTTATTCAACGGCTGCAGTCGGAGGACCCGACGACGCAGAAGCGCGCCTACGAGTCGTTCTTGGAGTTGGGGCGCGCGGGCCTTGTCGACAGCGTCGCATCGTATGTGCACCATGCATCGTTTGAGGTCCGCGCGCTCGCGGCGCGCGCCGCTGGCGAACTCGGAGCAGTCCGTGTCGCGCCGCTCTTGGCCTCGGCCATGGATGACGAGTCGTGGCCGGTTCGCGCGGCGATCGCCGAGGCCCTCGGGCGACTGCGAGACGACAAGAGCATTTCGACGCTGGTGAAGCGGCTGACGGACCCCGAGGAGCCCGTGCGTGAAGCGGCCGCGGAGGCCCTGACGAACTACCCGCCCGAGTCGTTGGCGACGCACGTGGCGGCCATCGCCGCCGCCTACGACACGGGCACGGTGCCGGTGCGCCTTCACGTCATCATTCTTTCGGCGCGAGTGCTGTCTGAGGAGGTTGACCCGCTGCTCGTTCGTGCGAGCAGCGATCCGAGCGACGTGGTGCGTCTGCGCGCCGTCACCGCCCTTGGCGACCGGCGGGGTCACGTCATCGTCGAGCCGCTCGTCCTGCGCCTGACCGACGCGTCGCTCGAGGTCCGCATGGCGGCCGTGTCGGCGCTTGGGTCTGCGGTGAGCCCCGAGGCCTTCGAAGGGCTCATGAAGGCGCTGACCGGTGCGCCGCTCGACGTGCGCGAGAGGATCGCCGAGGCGCTCTCGCGCGGAGCCCGCGATCTGCTCTTCGCGCGCCTTGACGAGCTCGAAAAGAGCACGTCCCTCGACGTGCGGCTCGGTGTCGCGTGGACGCTCGGAAAGACGCTCGATCCGCGAGCCGTGCCGGTCCTTGCGCGGTTCCTCCGAGACCCGAGCGCGCCGCTCCGCGCGAGCGCCGCCGGCGCCCTCGCGAAGATCGAGACACTCGACTCGCTGGCGGTGCTCGTAGTCGCCGCCGACGATCCCGACGGACGCGTGCGAGCGGCCGTCGTCAATGCCTTGGGTCGCGCCGGTGGCGCTGGCGATGCCCGCGTAGTGCCGACGCTGACGCGCCGCCTCGCCGACCCCGACCCGTTCGTGCGCAATCGCGCGCTCGTCTCGCTGGCGCGAGCGGCGCGCCACGAGGCGGAGGAGGTCATTCTTTCCGCCAAAGACGTCGATTCGGCGGCGCGGATGGTCGCTCTCGCGCTTGTGGGGACGGAGCAGGCTACGGGCATGGTCCTCGACGCGGTGACGCGCCCGCAGGCGCTCGACGCGGCGACGCGCTTTCTCGCGAAGGAGGATCCGGTCGTGCGGGCGGCGTTTTTCTCCGCCGTCGGGCTCGATGACCCTGGTGCCGACGTCGTGCGCGACGTTGATCAGAGGGGGCTCGTCGAGAAGTACGAGGGCCTCTTGCGGTCGAGCCTCGACGTCAGCGCTCGACGCCTCGCGGTGCGGGCCCTCGCGCGTCTTCGCGTGGAGCGCGCCTACGAGGTGTTGGGCGACGCTGTTACGGCCGACCCCGACGAAGGGGTCCGCCTCGCCGCCGCCGACGCGCTCCAGCCGCACGCCGATGTGGCCGCGGTCCGACGAGCCTTCGTGCGGTCCATCTCGGACCCCAACACAAGGGTGGCGGAAGCGAGCGTGCGCGGCCTCATGGGTCGCCGCGAGCCGGAGGTCACGCAAGCGTTGCTCAAGCGGCTTGGTGGCGGTGAGGCGTCGGCGCAAGGGCTCGTGGAGGAGACGCTCGCAGTGCGCTTCCGCGACGATCCCATGGCCTTCGTCGATTGGATGATGGGCATCGACGTGCCGATGTTGCTCGTGCCTTGTGTGCGCGTGCTCGGCCTCCTCGCGTCGCCGGAGACGGCGTCGCTCTTGCGCGAGCTCCTCCGCTCGCAGTCTGCCCTCGTCCGCGCCGAGGCCACGCGCGCGCTCGGTGTGCTCCCCATGGCGGACGTTGGCGAATCGCTCCGTGGTCTCGCCACCGATCCCGACGAGGGCGTTCGCCTCTCGGTCCTCGAGGTGCTCTCGAAGCGAGAGGAGTTCCTCGATGCGTCGGCGCACTTCCGGCAAGATCCGTCGACGAAGGTTCGAAGTCGTGCCGCCACACTCTTGGCGAGCGTGACGGGCTCGACCGCCGCGCTCGCCCACGACGCGCTCGCTGAGATGACCTCCGACGCGGCCGCCGAGGTGAGGGGCGCCGCCTTGGCCTCGCTAGCCGCGAGCCCCGACGGCGACGGTGTCATGATCTTTGCGAAGCTCTTCGCGAAGACCGCCCTCGACACTCGCTTGGCGATTCGTCAGGACGCGCGCGCCAGGGAGATCTCCGAGGTGCTCGCGGCGCGACTGACCTCCAGCGGGGGCGTCGACGAGCGTCGCGCTGTCGTTCTCGCCATCGGTGCCTTGGGCGCTGGCGGCCGCGGCTCGCTGCTCTTGCCCGCGCTTCGCGACCCGTCACCGGAGGTCCGCGTCGCCGCCGTCCGAGCGCTCGCCAGCAGCGACGACGAGGCCATCCGCGCCCGCATCACGGACCTGTTGACCGACCCAGAGGCGTCGGTTCGCGACGCGGCGAGGCGATCCATGCTCCGAACGGTCGGCTGACGGTGCGACGCGCCGCGCGGTTCGCGTCCGCATCGCTGCTCCTCACGCTCTTGGTCACCGGTTGTGGCGGACCGCCGCGCGACGTCACCGCGGGAGCCCGCGCGCTCGAAGGCGGCGGGGCGCTTTCCTTTCTCGCGAGTCGCCTGATCCCGTGGCCCGCCAGCGGCCCCGGTCTACTCGCCGTGACCGATCTCGACAACGGCCGCGTGGCCATCTACGACAGCGCCCTCGTGGCCTTGGTGATGCTTCGGAGCGGGCGCCTCGATGAAGCGGCTCGCTTGCTCGTCGGTCTCGCGGCGCTGCAGCGGGAAGACGGGAGCCTCCCGTTTTCACTTGTCCCCGCAGAAGGCCGCGCCGCGCCGCACTACGTGCGAAGCGGCGCCATCGCGTGGGTTGGCTATGCGGCCGCCGAGGTCCTCGATGGGGGGGCCGCCGGCGGCCACCGCGACGCCATCGCGAACCTCGCGCATCGTGCGGCGGGGTTTTTGCTGTTGCACCAAGTCAACAAGGCAGGAGACCCTCGCGACGGCCTCGTGATGGGTGGGAGCGGCTCGTTTCGCTACGAGGTGCGTCGCGGCCGTGTCGTCGAGACCTTCGTTCCCGGCGACGTTGTCTTCGCGTCGACCGAACACAACATCGACGCGTTCTTCTTCTTGCGCCGCTTCGCGCGGGTCAGCGGCGACGCACGCTATCGGCTTGCCGCCGACCGAATCGCCGACGCTCTCGGGTCGCGCATGTTTGCGGCCGAGCGCGGGCAGCTCGTGGGCGGCGTGAGCAAGGACGGTGTCGACGGAGCGCTGCCGCTCGACTGCGCGTCTTGGGGAGCGGCATTCTTCGCGGCCTTGGGTGACCGCGCGCGCGCGGACACGTCCTACGCGGTGTCCGACGCGCGCTATCTCGCTAACGATCCGAAGTCGCGCGCCGTCGGGCATCGACCCTACGCGAACGGAATCATCCTGGAGAGCGCCGTCCTTCGCGCGCGCTACGCGGCTTCGCTCCAAACGGAGCGTTGGGAGAGCCTCGCTGCCGTATGGCCGGAGGGCACGGCGGGGGTAGCGTTTGCTGCACTCCGCACGGGTCGACCGGAGCGGGCCCGAGCTTTGCTGGAGGGCCTCGAGCCGCTTCGCAGAGGGGGAGCTCTGCCCACCTTCACCCTCGATATTCCGTTTCTATTCGACACGAAGTCCAGCATCGCAGGCACGGCCTGGGCCGAGCTCGTGCGCTTTGATCTCGCGCGCTTGCCTGCCTCTCCCACCCTCCTCGTGGCGGAATGAGGGCGTCGAAATCGTCACCGGCAGCCTAAAGTCGCGGCGCCGCCTGCCGTTCCCAAGGGCGATGTCGAAGAATCGCGAGCTGGCGCGCCTCGTTGGGCTTCTCGAGGGAGCGCTCGATGGCGTGGAGTGCATCGACGTCTGGCACGAAGTCGAACGGTGCCTCGCGCGACTCTCCGCCGATCTCGATCCGGTCCGCCATCCCGAGCTCGCGCGGCACTTGCAGGGCACCTACGAGCTCTGCTTGGAGGCCGTCTCCGCGGCGCGAGCCGGCCGCCCCGATGGCTTGATGCTCGCGCTCTCACTCCTTCGAGCGGTCCTTCGCGCAGAAGGTTTCGAGGCTGCGGCTACCAGCGGCGTCACCGGAGGCGCGCTCGTCCGGGCCGCATAGCCCTGTCGATCAGCGGCCCATCAGCGGAGGTTGGCGGCGCGGAGCCACGCGGCGAGCTCCTTGTTCACGTATTTGGTCTTCTTCGCCGCGACCCAGCGGCGCCCCTCGGCCGCGTAGCCGCGCGCGCCGGCCTCGTGAGCGGCCCGTAGCAGCGCCAAGGCGGCTCCGCACTCCGCCTCATCGGTCGGCTTGAGCTTCGCCAGTAGGGCTGTCGCTTGTTTGCGAATCCTCGCGTCGGCGGGCGCGGCCGTGACGAGCCCCGCGAGGAGCGCCGCCGAGTCTTGCGGGGTGGCGGCGTTGGCGAGGCGCTTCTCAAAGTAGCGCCGCGCGCGCGCGGGCGCGCACTTGGCGAACGTTGCCGCGACGTATGCTCGGTCCCCGTCGTCGTGGCGCCCGAGCTCCCGCGCGAACGCCGCCTCGAGGGCGTCGGCGAACAAGGGGCCGTGGAGCTCGCGGTCGACGAGCGTCACGATTCCCATGAGCGTGCGCCAGTTGGCGCCAGAAAAGCTCGCCGTTTCGAACATCTTGCGGACGAACGCTACCGCCGCGCTGTCGCCCTGCCGCAGGAGGAACCCGAGCGCCGAGGCGGCCGTGTCGGTGTCGAAGGAATCGATCTGCTTCGCAAAGCGCCGCGCCTCACCTACGAGAAATTGCAGTGCCTTGGCCGCGTTCTTCGCGCCGCGCTTGACCAACTCCTCCGCCGCTACGGCCAGCTCGAGGCGTCGCAGCCGCCCGAGCTCCTCCACTGGACCGCACAACTCGGTGATGCGCCCGGCGCCTAACTTGAAGTCACCCGTCGCGACCACCAGCGCCGTCGTCGCGCCGGGATGCACGAGCGCGTGCGTTTCCTCGAAGGGAGCGCCGCGACGCACGAGCGCTTCGCCGAGCGCAAACCATCGGGCGTCGATGCCGCTCGCGAGCGAGCGGAGCACGTGTTGAAGCGCCGGGGCATTCCCTCGCCGCGCCAACATGAACGTCTCGATCTGTTTCTCGAGCTGGCCCTCGAACCACTCGTCGATGAACGCCTTCTCGAGGTCGGCGACGTGCCCAGCGCCGCTCGCGAGGGCTTGCCAGGTCTCGAGCGTCTCCGCGAGCGCGGCGTCGCGCTTCGCCTCCCGTTCGAGAGACGCGAGCGCTGCATCGGCGCCGTCGGCGCGCGGCCCCGCCGCCTTCTTTGTTCCGTCCGCGAACACGTCGGGACGCGCGTCGCGTGCCGACGCGCGGAGCCCTTGCAGGCGCTTCTCCGAGGTGTGCGGAAGCTTGACGTTGCCCTTGGCGAGGGCCGCCTTCGCCAGCTTCGCGAGCTCGCCCGCCGGCGCGTAGCTCGCTTCGACGAGCGGCAATAGCTGGCGCAGCGCGCCGTCGTTGCCGAAGGCGAGATGATGGAGGAGCCAATACGCTTGGTAGTGGGGCCATCGCTTGATGAGGTTGGCCTCCTTAGCGAAGGCGGAAAACGGCGGGGCGCCCTCGAGGCCATCGCCGAGTCCGTACCAGTCGCCTTCAGGAAAGAAGAGCGCGACGATCCAATCGGTCCGCGGTTCGAGATCTCGCGGCGAAAGACCGCGCGGCAATCCGCTCGTGGCCTTGCCGACCTTGAGCCGCGCGAGCTCCGGTGAAAGCACCACGCGCTCCGCGGGATCGTCGCCGCTGAAATAGGGATCCTCGCGGTATTGTCGGATCACAAAGTTGCGGAGCGAGTCGTCGAGCAAGGTGAGTTCGCGCTCGTCCTGATGCGAGGCCCAAACCTGACTGCTCGTGCTGGGCGTTGCCGCCCATGTAGCGAACCACAGCTCCTCGGCGTCTTCGAGGACCGGACTCATCCCCAGAAACAGTCCCCGCAGCCGCGCCGCGCGGCACCCGTCGTCGTCGATGGCGAGCGCGCCTGAGAGCGACGTGGTGACAGCGGCGAAGAGTTCGTTGCGGTAGCCGGCCCTTGGCGCCATCGCCGAGAGCGCTTTGTTCCACTGAACGAGCTCGCCGGAGCCGTTGGCCGTGAGCCAAGACTGGAACGCCGTCGATTCCCTGGTGAGGCGCGGCTTCTTCTTGGTACGCAGCGGAGCGAGGAGCTCATGGAAGGAGAGTGGTTTGGGCGAACGCATCAAGTCTCATCGACTATCTCAAAGTTCGTCGCACGTGAACACTCGGGGGCGCGACCGCGCCAAACCTTGTTGGTACCGGACCGTTGAAATGCGCTCTATAAACTGACGAGTGCGGGGGAGAGGCAGACCGATCGCGCGCCGCAAGGGGAGGGCCGTGCTCGCCGTGGCGATGGTCTGCGGCAATTCGGCTTGCGACGCCGAGCCTCGCCGCGCGCGCGAGTCGCCTGATGCCGCTCGCCACGTGCTCGATGCCGCCGCGTCGTGCGTTCATGACGGCGCCATCGACGCTCTGGAGCGCCTTAGCGAATGTGCCGTTCGGTGCAACGAGGTCCCCGACGTAAAGGTTATCCAGGCGACCGTTGAGCCGCTCTCACGGAGCGTCCTTCCCGGTGGAACGGGCGCGCTCGTGCTGCGTATCAAGAACGTCGGCGCAACGCCGCAGCCGCTCTGTTTTCGCACCGAATCGTCGATCGCCACCGGCTGGGAGCGACTCTCGGGCGTTTCTCCGCCGAAGCCCGACCAAGGCTGCGAGCGACCGCGCATCCCGTGGCTGACGCGTACGCTCGACTATCGCGACGCCAGCGTCGATGAGCTCAAGCTCGGTACGCAGGTGCTATGCGCCCGCTCCCTTCGCGTCGTGCTGATGCCGGGGCGCAGCTTGACCAAGACGGTTGCCTGGACCGCGTTGCGGCTCCCGGCCGCACCGCGGCCCTTCGAGGACGACGCGGGGAACCGCTACTATCCGAAGGCCGTGCCACTGCCGTTGGGCAAAGGCACCTATCGCGTCGAGCTGGAGGTTCCCTACGTGGATGCACCGCCAGAGCAGCGGCGCTTCGCGGCATCCATCGACGTCGCGCCGGCACCCGAGGCCGACGCGGCAGGCGAAGTGCGATGAGTCACGCCGACGGTTTTACGGAGCGCCGCGCACCAGCATCACCGCAACGGCCACGATGACGAGGGCCAAGAGGGCGTTCGCGCGACCCATGATGCTTGCCATGCGGCGGAGCCGTTGCGCTTCCTCGGAGGTCGGATCTTTCGCCACGGCCCTAGCAGCGTTCGGGCCAATGCGAAAGTCGTGGATGGCGCTAAGGCCGACGACCGCTACGAAGAGCGCAAGCTTGAGCAGCACGAGGTGCCCAAACGACGACGTCACCCAATCGGGTCGGGTCAAGTCCTCGAGGTGCACGCCGCGGCGAGACAGGTTGTAAAGTCCCGTCAGGAGGAGCACGGCGAAGGACGCCCAGCCCATCGTGCGGAGCCGCGGTCCACTCGCCGAAAGGAACGCCGCGCCTTGCGCGCGATCGCCTCGTCGCAACATCGGAACGACGATGAGCATGAGAAAGAACATGGCTCCGATCCATGCCGTCGCGGCGAGGATGTGGAGGAGAACGGACAAGAGGTAGAGGGCGTGCATTCGGAGCCGCAACCCGCGGCGCGGGTGCGCATGATAGCGTTTCTTCGGGGGCGCCGGCGACCGACTCGGCCCGCGCCGATAGCCCGTCGCTCGACACGAGGATTGACGCAATCATGCCGAAAGCGAGCCTTCCATTCTCCGCTCTGTTGTTCGCCGTCGGGGCGGGCGCGGGCGCCTTCGCGATGCAGCTCGTGCGGGAACCAAGGCCTATGCCATTGCCCAAGGCGCTGAACGAGAAAGCCATTGTGGAGCGCGACGACGACGGTGACGACGAGCTCACCGCCGCCAACGCTTCGCTGGTTCGCTCGCTCCAAGAGTGCAATCGCCGTCTCGGGGCCAAGGGCGAGCGCGCGGTTGCGGCGGTGCCCTCGTCCGCCCTCGTCGCTCCTTCCCCGAGCCCGAGCGGGCGCCGCGGCGGCCGGGGACGCGATCCTGCGGCGCCGCCCGATTGGCAGGCGCTCGCCCAAGAGGGGGCGGTGCCGTATCGCATCCCGTGCCTTCGCAGCACCCCCTTCGTCCCCTCCGAGCGGCAGCTTGATCGGATCGGCCTCGCACCCTCCGACGGCGAGGTGCTGAAGCAGGCCTACGCAAAGTCCAACGAGCGCATGATGGCGGCCGTCGTGCCGCTCTGCGCTCGCGTCGTGGGCAGCCCTGAGCTCGCGCAAAAAATTGGTCCGCAAGCGTGCATGACCGCCATCACCGATGCGTCGCGCCGCGAAGATCCGGAGAAGATGAAGGGCGCGCTCTCTCGCGTGGCCGAGGTGAACGGTGGCTCGCGGCCGGCGCCGCCGAGCGCTGATGCGCTTCCACCGGTCGAGGCCTTGATGCTCGCCATGACTGCCGAGCAGAAAGCCTTTGAGCGCGACTTGGCGGCCCAATACGGTCCCGAGGAGGCAGCTCGCATCGCGTCCTCTCGGGGGCTGTGCAGCGAGCGCGGCGTCGTGCGAGCCTCCGACGCGCCCCGCGAGCCGCGTGAGGCGCCGGCGCGCTGAGTCACTCGTCGCGTGTTGACGAGGGTGCCTCGAGGGCAACTGCCAGTCCCATGGAGTAAGCATGGATGCGCATGGATGGGACAAGGTGCGATCTTCCCTGACCGAAAAGAGGGCGAAATCCTCTGAAAGATCGACAAGATCGAACGGTTGTGATTGAGAAGATCTCCGTGAATGTAACGGCTTACGGGCCCTCGGCGGCCAACGCAGCAAATGCGGTGTGCGAGGCCGCCTCCGATGACGATTTGGCGACCACCGGTTGGCCGTCAGAGCGCGCCGCGCGCGTCAGCGAGGTGCGCATCGCGCCGGGCTCCGCGCCCTTCGGCGCCCGCTTCCGTCCGGTGGCCCGACTCTTCTCCGACGACGTCCTCGTGCACTGCCCGGAGGGCCTCGCCTCTCGCTACGAGACGCTGAAGCTTCCGCTCATTGCGCTCTCGTTCGACTACGACGGGACCACGGTACGCGCGAGCGATCGGCCCGACGACGACCGCGACCTCGCCGGCGAGTCGCGCGCGCGCCGCCTCCTCGAAACCTACGGCGCCGTGGAGCTCGAGTGCCTCGACGACTACGCGGTGGCTCCTGACGTCGAAGCCGACTACGTCGTTCGCTGCGAAGGCACGGTCCACGACTTTTGCGCCTTCACCGCCGATGTCGTCCCGCGCCTACGGGCCCTCGGTTGGCAGGTCGACGTAGCCGCTGATCATCGCTACCGAACGCTCGAGGTCGCGCCGAGCTGGTACGCCGACATCGAACCCGACGACGAACAAGAGGACTGGTTCAGCCTCGAGCTAGGCGTCGACATCGACGGCCGCCGCGTCGATCTCCTCCCCGCGCTCGTCGACCTCCTGGAGCGCATGGCCGAAGGGCAGGGGCTTCGCGAACTCGGGCGGCGCGTACCTCGCGTCTTGGCCGTGCCCATTGAAGATGGCCTGTATTTGGCGCTTCCGGCGGAGCGAATGCGTTCGCTCTTGGGCATCCTCGCCGAGCTCTACGAGGGTCGGAGCCCGCTCGGCGAATTTCGCTTTCCCAAGGGTCGCGCCGCCGCGCTCGCCGAGCTCGATGCCTTCTTCACGGGAGCCGCCATCACCGTCCAGTGGACGGGCGGCGAGACCGTTCGTGCCCACGGCGCGCGGCTCTCGTCGCCGCCGGCGGCGTTGTCGGCGCCCGAGGGGCTACGCGCCGAACTCCGACCGTACCAGGAGGCGGGGCTGGCGTGGCTCCAGCACATGGCGGGCCTCGGCGTCGGCGGAATCCTCGCCGACGACATGGGTCTCGGCAAGACACTCCAAACCATCGCGCACATTGCGACGGAGAAGATCGAGGGGCGCCTCGTCCGGCCCGCGCTGATCGTCGCGCCAACGAGCCTCGTCTCCAATTGGTCGCGCGAGCTCGGTCGCTTTGCGCCGCACCTTCGCGTGGTCGAGTTGCACGGCGCCCAAAGGCACGACCGCTTCGCTGCCATCGACGCCGCCGACGTCGTCGTCACGAGCTATCCCATCGCGATTCGCGACGAGGAACGCTTCGCAGCCCACGAGTTTCACCTCGTCATCCTCGACGAGGCGCAGACCATCAAGAATCAGCGCAGCCGCGCCCATCAAGCGATGCGCTCCATTCGCGGCAAGCACCGCCTCTGCCTCACCGGGACCCCCGTTGAGAACCATCTCGGGGAGCTGTGGTCGCTGATGGACTTCCTGAACCCAGGCCTCCTCGGCGACGAGCTGTCGTTTGGCCGCTACTACCGTGTGCCCATCGAGAAGGCGGGCAACGAAGAGCGGCTCGCGGCGCTTCGCGAACTGCTTGCGCCTTACATCCTTCGCCGCACCAAGGCGGAGGTCGCCAAGGAGCTACCGCCTAAGACGGAGCTGTTCCGCCCCATCGAGATCGGCGGGCCCCAACGAGAGCTCTACGAAAGCATCCGCGTGGCGGCCCACGCCGAGGTGCGGCGGCTCATTCGCAAGAAGGGCCTCTCCGCGTCGACGATTCCCATCCTGGGGGCGCTCACGAAGCTCCGGCAGGTCTGCTGCGATCCGCGCCTCGTGGGTGACGGCTTCGGTGGAACGGATCGGGCCCGCAGCGCCGCTCCGGGCGCGACTGGCTCCGCAAAGTACGAGGCCTTCGAGGCCCTTCTGGGGGATCTTCGCGCCGAGGGGCATCGCGTCCTCGTCTTCTCGCAGTTTACGACGATGTTGCGGATCATCGCACGTGGCCTCGACCAGAAGGGCATTCGCTACGCCCTCCTGACGGGCGACACGGTGGACCGCGCAGCGCAGGTCGACGCGTTTCAAGGCGTCAAGACGGCGCCCGGCGAAGCGCCGCCGGACGTCTTCCTTATCTCCCTCAAGGCCGGCGGTACGGGGCTGACGCTGACGCGCGCCGACGCGGTCATTCACTACGACCCCTGGTGGAACCCCGCGGTTCAGGCGCAAGCGACGGACCGCGCGTACCGCATCGGTCAGACGAATCCCGTGTTCGTCTACAACCTCTTCGTTGCGGGAAGCGTCGAAGAGCGGATGTTGCGACTCCAAAAGAGGAAGCGCGGCGTGGCTGACGCGATCCTTGGCGCAGCGGCGCCCACGGCGACGCTGTCGGAAGACGACGTCGAGGTCCTCTTCGCGCCGCTCGGCGCGTAGGCCGCCCCCCGCGCACGGGCCGGCGCCTGGACGAACCTCGGCCGACCGAGCATCGGCGCCGCGGCATTCGAGGCTACAATCGCTCCCGATGCGCGTCGCACTCCTCTACCCGCCGCCGTGGAAGGTCGCCGCCGCCGGCGCGCCGCCGTATTTGAATGGTGAGGGGCCTCCCGACGGCTACCGCGACGGCGACCTCGACGCGGACTTCCATCAGATTCCCTACGGCCTCTTGGCGCTCGGCGCCGGCGTCATTCGCGCAGGGCATCAGGTGAAGGTCATGAACCTGTCGGGCTTTGAGTGGCCGAAGGTTGAGACCGTGGTTTCCGGGCTGGATGCCGAGGTCTTCGGCCTCTCTTGTTGGACGGCCAATCGGCGCGGCGTGCGCTACGTGACGGAGCTCATCAAGGCGCATCATCCCGGCGCCCTCGTCGTCGTCGGCGGACCGCACGCGACGCCGCTCGCGCCGGAGCTCTTGCGTCACTACGCGTCGGTCGACGCCGTCTGCACCGGCGAGAGTGACGAGACCTTGCTGGAGCTCATCGCCAAGAGAGCCGCCGGTCAGCCGCTCGCGGGCACGCCCGGCGCGTGGGTGCGCGAGAACGGGCACGTGTCGAAGGGACCGGAGCGGGCTTCGATCCGCAACCTCGACGACCTCGAGTGCGTCCAGCGTCACTTCGCTACGCACATCTTGATGACGTCACGCGGATGCCCGTGGGCATGCACCTTCTGCGGCGCCGAGACGTCGTGGGGGCGAGGCTTTCGTGCCAACTCGGTCGATTACGTGGTGGACGCTATGGCGTCGGCGCTCGAGCGTCTCCCCGTGAAGATGATCCAAATCAAGGACGACACCTTCACGACCAACAAGAAGCGCGTCGTGGAGCTGTGCCGCGCCATTCGCGCGCGCGGCCTGAATTTCCTCTGGAGCTGCGATACGCGCGTCGACCTCTTGACCGACGAGCTCCTGAAGGAGATGCGTCTCGCCGGTTGCCAAAGACTCTCGCTCGGCGTCGAGTCCGGGTCGCAACGCATCCTCGATGCCATCGAGAAGAAGATCACGGTCCAGGAGATCCTCACATCGACGGAGCTCGCGAAACGCTACGGCATCAAGGTTCGCTACTACATGATGCTCGGCAATCGCGGCGAGACGGCTGAGTCCTTCGCCGAGACGCTCGGGTTCTTGCAGCGCGCCAAGCCGCACGAGTACATCTTCTCGTGCCTGTCGGTGTACCCCGGCACGAAGGACTTCCAGGAGGCGGAGAAGACCTGGCTCGATCGCGACGTCTTCTTTCGAGAAGCGTTTCAAGAGCTGAAGACGCCGTTTGATGCGCCGGAGGACGTTACGGCGCTCCTCAACAGCTGGTTCAAGGACAACTCAGGACTCCGCACGGCCTTTCGAGAGACGACTGCAGACTACGAGGCCATCTTGGGCAGGCTCGGCGATCATCACGCGGCGCACATGGACCTCGGCGCGGCCTACTACCACGAAGGCCGCTTCGACGACGCCGAGCGCCACATCAAGCGAGCCCTCGACCTCTCGTACCCGGCGCCGGGCCTCGTTTACAACCACCTCGCGTGCATCGCCAAGGCGCGCGGTGATCTCGACCTGATGATGGAGCACTTCACGACGGCGGCGAAGCTCGATCCTCAACACTGGATCCTCATCCAGAACGTCCAGCGCGCGCGGGCGTGGTTCAAGGATGGCGGCCCGGGCCGCGGGCTGCCGCTCGAACTCCTCGTTCGTCACGACTTTCAGTTGCTCGAGCGCACGATGCAGCCGACGTTGCCCGGCCCACTTCCCGACGATCTCGCGACGTGGGACGCGCCGGCGGCGCCCCGCGAAGGAGCAACCTTCGTGAAGACGCCCGAGATGGAGGGCAGCGGCAAGGGCCTCCTCGGCCGAAAGCTGAAGGTCGTTTCCTAAGGCGCGTCTCGGCGAGCGGGCCTTGCGCTCGGCGGCGGGCGGCGATAGCAACGCCTCCCATGACGACGCGCTCGACGTTCTTCTTTCTGGCGTTACCGCTCCTAGCCTGTAGCTCCGACGCGGCGACGGGGCTTGCCGCACCGACCGGCGTGTTCACGCGGAGCGACGCCTCGGGGGCCACGCCGGTCACGGTGACCTTGGCCTTCGCGTCCGGCAAGGGCGCCCGGCTCTCGAAGCGCACGGCGTCGCAGGGCGAGATCACCGAGCGTACGTGCTTCAGTTATGAAGGCGGTGGAGGTGCAGCGCTCAAAGCCACGCTCAAAAAGACGGTTGTCGCAGGGAACGGCGTGACCACTGAGCAGGACCAAGCCGGACGAGTCGTCGAACAATCCGTAGGCATGACCTCCGACGGCAGCCGCCTCACGAGCGACGCGTTCCTCGAGACGGGGCGCTTCGAGTACGCTCGCGACACGTCCGTCGGTGAAGCCTCCGTGATGCAGGGCTGTCCGTAGGCGCTCGCACCAGACGCTCACACCAAATCGAAGACGAGCACGTCGGCGTGGCGGACTCCTTTCAGCAGAAGCGCCGCCTCCTCACTCACGCGAGCGCCGTCCCCTTCGCCGAGCGGCTGCCCGTTGAGTTCCACCTCGCCGGCGGCGACGTGCACGTAGGCGTGGCGCCCGCTCGCCAAGGCGTGCGCGATCGACTCGCCGCTGCCGAGAACCGTGGCGTAAAGGCGCACGTCTTGGTGAACCGTGACGCTGCCGTCGGCGCCGTCGGGTGAAGCTACAAGGCGCAAGCGGCCGCGCTTGTCGTCGGCCGTGAACGTCTTCTGCTCGTAGCTCGGCTTGATGCCGCGCTCAGCGGGCATGATCCAGATTTGCAGGAAGTGAACAAGGTCGGACTTCGAGGCGTTGAACTCGCTGTGAGTCACGCCGCTGCCCGCGCTCATGCGCTGCACGTCGCCGGGGCGAATGATGGAGCCCGTGCCCATCGAGTCCCGGTGTTGGAGCGCGCCTTCGAGGACGTACGAGATGATCTCCATGTCCTTGTGAGGATGGGTCCCGAAGCCCATGCCCGGTTGGACGCGGTCATCGTTGATGACGCGCAAGGAGCGGAAGCCCATGTGGGCCGGGTCGTAGTAGTCGGCGAAGGAGAACGTGTGGTGCGAGTCGAGCCAGCCGTGGTTGGCGTGGCCCCGATCGGTGGCTTTGCGGATGGCGATCATGGCTCCTCTAGGACGCACACTCGGTGCCAATGAATTACGCCCAAATTTACGTCAAATTCAGACTGATCACATCGATTTGATGTGCCTTGAGGTCACTCAAAATGAGTGGATTGCGTCAGTCCATCGGCGCCGCGGCGCCGCGCAGCGTCTCCTCGACGATCCGCGCATCGACGCCGAGGCGACCCGAGATGCGGCTGATCTCCGCGTGCTCTTCGCGGTCGACGACGCCGTCGGCGGCCGCGATGACGGTGAGGTGCTGAACGAGCTGCATCCGGCCCGCCAGCGCCACTTCGCGGTTGGCGACGTCGAGCTTCTCTTCAAGCTCGCGCTTCACGTCGTCCAGCTTCGAAGGCGCCTGCGACTCACGCTCGCCGAGGAGGGCTCGAAGCGCCGACTGTTCGACGTCGGAAATCCCTCCGGTCACCGCGGCGACCGACACGCCGGCGCAATAGAGGAGGCGACGCATGAGGTCCGAGGTCGGTCCCTTCTCCTCCAAGTAGGTCGGCTCCATGAGCGCGAGATCGCGCTCGACAACGGCCTCGAGGGCCGCGGCGTCGACGTCGCCCTTACCGAGGCCGGTGAGAGAGCGATACGTCGTCGAGCGTGCGAACGCCAAGAGCGCCCGCACCCGCGAGGGCGTGTACGGGTGCGTGGAGAAGCAATCGAGCATGTCGTCATCGTCGCGATCTTCGACGCGCGCCGCCGGGGCCGAAGCGATGGACTCGACCTGTTTGACGAAGGCGCCGAGGTCGGGCCGGATCACGTCGGTCGCAACGCCGCTGGCAAGCTTGAAGAAGGCCCGCGTCGCAACTTCTTCATCACGCGCGCACACGAAGCCGGCGCGGTCGGCGCTCACCTCGGCGGCGCGGCACCAGACGAAGAGCTCGAGCTGCGTCGGTCGCGAGACGAGCGCACCGCCGACGTCCTCGATGGTGGCCGTGATGGGCATCGGAATGCCGAAGTGATCGAAGGCGACGTGCCCGAGCTCGTGACCGATGACGAACTTCAGCTCCGTCGGCGAGAAACTCTCGATGAGCCGAGACGTGAGGCCGATCATGACGGGGCCTGCCGGGTTCTTCGCGGCGAACGCGCCGAACATGGCGTCGGGCCGAACGAAAACCTCGATGGGCGTCGTGACGCCGAGGATCTCGCGGCATTCGGCCAGCGCCGCTGACACCGTTGGCGCCATCGAGCGGTTCAGCCGAAGGGCACCGGCCAGGAGGTCCCGACGGTGGCGGAAGCCGTAGCCGCTCGCCTTTTCGCGGAACAGCTCCATGGCCTTCCCGACGCCCCGGTCTTTCGACAGGTGTTCACGGAGGGTCCGGTCGCGGCGTGCCTGGAGAACGGTCAAGTCGACGGGCATGGGTCACTCGCGCGGCAAGGCGGGCCCGGCCCGAAGGTCGGGCCCGCGAGAAAAATGAACTCTGTGGCGCCCCTTACTGCGCGTACTTGAGCGCGAGGACCTCGACGACCTTCTGCGCGAGCGCGTCGTCAATGTTGAGGACGCGCTGCATGGCTCCGAGGAGCTCCTCTTCGCGCTCGTCGATGTCTCCGGACGCGAGGGCGATGTCCGCTGCGAGGATGAAGGCCTTCTTGCGGACGGCTTCGCTCGAGATGTCGGTGAGCGCGCGAACGGCTTCCTTCGAGTCCTTGAACTTCGCGGCGATCTTCTTCGCCTGGATCATCTGCTCATCGAAGTCCGCCTCGCGAAATTCGGGCAGCGTGTTGATGAAGGCTTCGAGCGTCGCGGCCTCCGCGCCTTCCAAGACGCCATCGGCGCACGCCATGAGCATCATCGAGTGCAAGAGGAGCACGTCATCGGAAGCCTTTTTCTGCGGCTGCGTTCCCAAGATCCGGCTGAAGAGACCCATCGAATTCCTCCGTGTTTCTGACTGTCGAGCCGGCAGCGTCGCGCGGCATCGGCGACGATGTCAACGGGGGCCGGGGCGATCGAGAGGAGGGGAGGTGAAGCGTCCGCTATTCTCCTCTCGTGGACGCCGAGCGTGCGACGAACTGGGTGCAGGCTGAGCGCGGTCGCGCGGCGGTCATCGCCCTCGCCGAAGATCTAGCCGCCGTCGACGTAACGCTGCTCGTGTTCAAGGGCCTCCACTTGAGCTTCTGCGTTGCGCCATCACCCGACTATCGATTCGCGAGGGATGCCGACGCGCTCGTCTTGAGCGGGAGCTTCGAGCGAGCTGGGGCGCGCATTCGTGCACTGTCGCGCTGGCACCTCGACGACACAAATGTGTCGGCCCATTGGCTTACGGACCGCGAGACGGGTGCGCACGTGGACTTGCACAAGCGCGTCCTGCCGCCACGGTTTGGTTCCCTGGGACGAGATGCGCTCCGTTCGCACGCTCGCGTTGACCGGGCGGCCTTTGGCTCCCGAGTCTTGGTCCCTGACACGCTCGACGCCGCTGTCTTCACGGTGGCCAACTATGCGAAGGACTCCCTTGGAAACTTCGGCAGCCCGAACATTCGCGCTGACCTCGGCTTGATGGAGCGCTTCGGCGGCCTGGAGCCCCGTGACTTGGCGGCCCGTCTCGCAGCCTATGAGCTGCGACGCGTGGGGCTCCTGACGTTCACGCACCTCGCCGCCGAGGACCGCGCCTGGGAAAGATACCGTGATGCTTGCGCTGCTTCCGCGGCGGAGCAGCTCCTCGCGGCGGCCGTCTCGCGCACCATTGTGGATTTCGCGGGCCGCTCCGAGAGGCTGTCGTTTCTCGTGGTTCGCCTCGTGGGCGACACGCCCGGCAACGTCCTCTCCTCTGGGAGCCTTGCGGTCGCTAGATTCGTCAGAGATTTTATGAGATTGCGTGGACTTGCCTAAACTCGGGGAGGGGTTGCCCTCGGGCGGCTCCCGTGCTCTCCTGTTCTCTCGCGCGGCCTGAATGTGGTTCACGGCGGTGCACCAAACGCTTGAAAGCGGGCGCTGAAGCTTGGCGGGCGCAGGAGAATTGAGGACTCGATGGACGTGGAGAAGAAGGTGGGCTCGGTGGGTGGGGCTTCGAACGAGACCGTTTCGAACGAGACGTCCAAACGGGCCTATGAGGCTCCGCGGCTTCGTCACCTGGGCTCCGTGCGTGCGCTCACGCTCGGCGGGACCGGCGGCAAGGGCGACAAATTCTCCGCTTCGGGCGCAAAGTCGTCCACGCGTGACGCGAAGGAAGCGATCCACTACCTCACGGCAGAGGAACGAACCCGCGTCGCTTCGGACGTTCTCGGCCTTCGCCTCGCGACGTACAACTACCGCGCCGAGGTGGGTGAGGCCCCGGGCCGACACTTCGGCTTCATCATCGAAGACTCGCCGGAGGCGGCGTTCGTCCGTCCCGAGGAGAAGGTCGTTGACGTCTACGCGTTCGCCACCGCGCTGGCGGCCGTCGTTCAGGAGCAGCAGGCCAGCATTCGGCGGCTCGAAGCGGAGCTCGCGGCTCTCAAGCGCGCCTAGTCGGCGCGACGACGCTGGTCGGCACACTTCCTCCCGCCCGTAACCGGCTGCCGACAACGGCTGACAAGCGTGTTGCGTTTTGCTCCCGAGCCCGCTGGTGCTGACCCGCGGTACCTACGGTTTCGTGACGGGCGCGTGGACCGAAGTCTGACCGCGCTCCTCGAGTCGCCGCGCGGACCCATCGACGTGCGGCGCCTTGCGGGCGTGGTGGCCCTCGACACGAGCGGCGTGGTGGACCGCACGCCGTTCCAGGCCATTGGGCGTGTCCGGCCAGGTCTCGGCGGACAGTTTGACGGCCGTCTTTTGCACTACGCGACCGTTGCGCCAACTCGTACGCTTGGCCGCGCGCCGGCGCGATCGTCGCAGGCCCGCTTGCTGCGTGAAGCCGTGAAAGGGGCTGTGGCGCGCGCGATGGGCAACGCTCGGCGTGTTGCCGTGTTCGGCGGCGGGGGAGTGGATTCGTCCGTCATCCTCGCGCTCGCGAACGAAGTAGCCAAGGAGCGTGGCATCGACGACGTCGTCCCGGTAGCGCTCGACTGTGGCGGCCCCGGCGATGACCGACCGCACCTTGCGGTCCTGGCCAAGGCCCTGGGCTTGAAGCCTGTGCTGGTGCCGCCCGCGTTGGGGGGCGCCTACCTGCGCTCAGCGTTCCTCCTCGACTCGGCTCCATGCCCTTGGCCGAGTTCTCCGTATGACCACGCCCCTAGCGTTTGCCGCGAAGGACCTGGGCGCCGAAGTTGCCCTCGACGGTACCGAGGGCGACTTCATCTTCGGCGGCGTCCCTGCGTTCGGTGCCGCGATTCGCCGCGAAGGTCTCGCACGAAGCGCTTCCTACGCGGCTACTTTTGAGCCTTCGTGGGGCTACTCGAAGCCCCGCCGTGTGTTCGAATTCCTTGTCCGCCCCGCCCTTGCGGACCGCGCGCCAAAACCGTTGCGCGTGGCGGTGAGGCGGCGTCGAATTCTGCGGCGTGTGCCTTGGGCGGGACGAGTGCTTCGTGCCCACTTGATGGCCCTGGCCGATGAGGTTGCGCCGCGGTCCGCCGCGGAGCGCCAACTAGGTTTCATGCGAACCGCACGTTTCGCGGAAATCGCCGCGCTTCGCGTCGGGCTCGAGAGGCTCGCAGGAATACGCTTCGCGCAGCCGCTCATCGACGCGGCGGTGCTCGACTTCGTGGCCGCGCTCGAGCCTTACGAGCTCGCTCAGAATGGCCAGATGCGCGGCCTCCTGCGCGAGAGCGTGCGCGGCCTGGTCCCCGACTCGGTCCGCTTGCGACCCGACAAGTTTGAGCACGAGGGCGCCATGCTTGCCGCTGTCGAGGCGGGCGGCGGCTTCGCGGCCTTTCGCGACTTGGCGCCAGTTTCGCGCTGCGCGGATCTCGGTCTCGTCGAGCCAAGACGATTCGAGGCTGAGTTTTGGGCGCTCGCCAACGATCCGCTAGGACCGACGCGCGACTGGTCTCGCATTTGGTCGATGTTGTCCGTCGAGGCGTTCCTCGCGAACGAGGACCGCAAGGGGGCGCCATGACGCCGCCTCTTTGGCTCTCGGAGTATGCAGAAAACGGCGAGCTGCGCTTTCGCATCGGGCGCGAAGGCGATCGACTCATTGCCGATTGGCCGGGCGTCGGAACACTTCGCGCCGATCCACAACGCGGCACAAGTTCATTCGAAGCTGCACCAGGCGCCGAGTCCGAGATTGTCGCCAAGGTGGAGACCAGCCTCGCGCGAGCGCTTCTCCGGCACCTGGAGGCGAAGCTGACGCTCCACGGCGCCGCAGCTCAGATCGGCGACGTTGCCGTCGCGATGGTAGGGCGAAGTGGGGACGGAAAGTCGACGTTCGCCGCTGCGCTCGCGAGGAGGCCTCGGGCGGCATTCCTCGCGGACGATACGTTGGCCATCGAGTTTCAGGACGGCGGCGTGTTCGTTAAGGCGACGGAGCACGTGAGTTGGCTCTTGCCTGATGCGCGGGCAGCTTTCAACTTGCCGCCGGGCGAGTACAAGAGCGCAGCTTCGCCACCGCGGGTCGCAGAGGGAGCGCCCTTGCGCCTCCTCGTCGTTCCCGCGTTCGGTGACGTCCAGCGGCCGACGCTGGAACGAATCCGAGGCGTTGCCGTCCTCGCGGGACTCGTGCCAGCTGTTGTGCGTTTCGTCATCGACGACCCGGCCGTGCAGATGCGCGAAATCGAGCAACTGGAACGCCTAGCGTCGGCCGTTCCGATCTACTCTCTCGTGCGTCCGCGGGCCCTTGAACGCCTCGGCGAATCGATCGATCTGACCTTGGACCTCTTGGAGAGACTCGCATGAACGTGGGGCCCGACGACCGCTTTGCAGCTGCCGCAGACGTCCACGCGCGCGCCTTTGACGGAGAGACCGTCATTGTCGACCTCAAGCGAGGTGACTACTTCGGGCTCAATGACCTCGGCGCTCGCTTTTGGGACGGTGCGCTGCAAGGGAAGTCGGCGCGGCAAGTCGCGGAGTCGCTGGAAGGGATGTTCGAGGTTACGGGGGAACGGCTCCTCGCGGATCTCGTCGCTCTCGCGGGTGAGCTCGTCGACCGCGGACTCCTCGTCCTCAAGTCCCCGTGATCCGCGTGCGCGCGCTTCATCTCTTAGCCCAGGTTGCCCTTCGTACGCGCGCACCGCGGGACGCGAAGGCGATGATTGACGCTTGTTCGCGGTTCCTCCCGCGCCTGCGCTCGGGAGACGAGGCGCGCCGTCTTGCCGATGCCCTCGATGGCAGCGGCACGTGCTTGAGCCGCGCTCTCGTCGTCACGTCGCTGCTCGATGGCGCGGCGGTCGTTGTTGGCGTTGAGCCGGGAGCGCCCGTCGGGCCGATGGTGCACGCCCATGCGTGGGTTGAGTACAAGGGTAGACCTCTGCGCGAGGCTGATCCTCGTGGCGACGAGATTGTGCGGCTGTGAACGAACCGCGATTCGAGGCCATCGCTCGCGTCGTTTTGGCAGTCGACGCCCGCGGACGGCGGCTCATGGCGTTGGTCGCGGCCGCGCAGCTTGCCGACCGACTCGTGCTTCTCACGACGGCCGTGGTCGTCCCGTCAGCGCTTGGTCGCGGCGCATGGTCGGAGGGGAACGCGCTGGTCGCCGTCGCGATGACGGGGGCCTTCGCCGCCGTCGCCGCAGGTCGAGCTGTTGCGCGGAGCCTTGCGCAAGGGCACCTCTACGTCCTCCTGCACGCGAAGGCCTCGGCATCGCTGCTCGGCCACGACCTCCTCGCGGCACCTGGAAAGGGCGAGAACGAGCGCGAATCGGCGCTCGTGGATTCCATTGACATAGGGGTTCGCATTTGTGCGGACATGATTCCCTCGTTAGCGGCCGACGTGGTCGCGGCGATCGCAGCGTTGTGGCTAATGCATCGAGTCGTCCCCGCACGGGTCTTCGCGCTGGGGCTGGCGCCGGCCGCTCTCGCCGTTCTCCTGCTCGTGGCAGCTCGGCGGGTTGCGGCGAACGAGTCCGAAAGGGCATGGAACGGGTATCGCCCCGTGCTTGAGCACTTCTCGGCTGTACTCTCGGCACGACTCGAAATCGTCGCCAACGGCGCCGAGGGGGCATTGCAGCGTGCGCTCTGGGCGTCGCTCGAGCGGTGGCGCGCCACGGTCGTCCGATTCGAGGCCACCGTCTCCGTCGTGGCCCGCCTTCCTCTGCTGTTGGCGGGCCTCCTGCTCGTGGTGCTCGTCCTCGTTGCCTCACCCGTGTCGGTGTCGATGAGCGCAACATCGTTGTCCCGACAACTCCTGCTCCTTGGCGCAGCACTGCCGGCGTTCGGCGGGATCGTTCGGGCGCTCATGGAGGTCTCGAAGGTCCGAGTTCGCGTTGTGCCACTCGCGACTCTGTTGTGCGAGTCCGTGGAGCGCGAGCCGGCAGCCGCGACCGCCGTTGGTCCGCCGGAGCGCATTGAACTTCAGGGCGTTACCTTCCGCTATTCAAGGGAGGGCCCCGACGTGCTGCGAGACGCGTCGTGTGCGTTCTCGCGAGGCACGGTCTCGCTGCTCATCGGCGCAAATGGCGGGGGGAAGTCCACGCTGCTGAAGGTGCTACTGGGTCTCGAGGCTCCCGCTCGGGGCCACGTGATGGCCGACGGCGAGTCCGTTCTGGAAGCAGCGCCCGGAGGCTCGCGGTTGCTCGGCGCCGTCGCCTACCTGCCGCAGCGAGCCCACTTCTCCGATCGAGCCACGGTTGGTTCGGGTCTACGGCTTCTCGCGCCCGCTGGCGATGACGCTCAGGCCCTTCGATGGCTCGAACGCCTTGCTCTGCTCGACGTGCTCACTCGCAAGGGCGCGGGTGATCCCTTTGCGGTCAAGGTGGCTGATCTCTCCGCGGGGCAGAGGCAACGCCTCGCGCTGGCGCGCATCGGTCTCCTCGATAGGCCCGTATGGCTCCTCGATGAGCCAGATGCTTCTCTCGACGTCGACGCCGTTGAGATCTTGCGGGACGTCCTCGCCGTGGAGAAGGCGTCACGCATCATCGTCGTCGCAGCGCACTCGTCGTCGCTTCAGCCGCTTGCCGACCAGGTTGTGCTTGTCACCGACGGCGTCGTCACCGCCCAGGTGAAATCTTCGGACACTCTTCCGCAGGCTCCCTAGGCCCGGGCGCTGCCGCGACGCGTACGCGCTCTGGTGCGCCATAGGCCGCCATCAGCGCGAAGTGCTCAAAGGCGCAGGGCGAGACCGCGAAGCCTTCCGGCGAAAGAGCGCGTAGCGCGGTGCCGCGCGCCACCTGAGTGGTTCGGTCGGCAGCCCCGGTCCCGGGGAAGTCGCGGGCCAGGCTCGGTAGGTTGACGAGCCAAGTCGCCGCGACGACGAGGCCCGCGGTTCGCCGGGCGTAGACGTGCGCGCGCGGCAGCCGCTCCGAAGCGCCGACCTCCGGCGCGCAACCGCAGGCGAGGCCCCCGAGCATCAGGTACGGAATCGCAAGGAGCGCGCGCTCGCGGTGGTGCGTCGGTGCGCCGTCGCCCAGCTCACCCACGATGAGAAATGTCACGATGGCCGCGGCGGTCAGCAGCGGCCAGCGCAGGCGCCGGTCGCGAAGCGCGAGCCAAGCGAGCGCGAGACCCGCCACCACGGACTCGGGGCTCGCAGCCCAAAGCGCTCGCGGCACGCTCGAGAGACGCGCCCACGTATCGACGCCGGCGTCCCCGTGCGCCTGGCGGAACCTCGTGACGCGCGCGAGGAAGTGCAAGGCGTCGCCGTGGGCGTACTGGTTCCACGCTACCCATGCGACGGGCGCCGCCAGCGAGATCGCGAGCGGCCCCACAACGCGAGGAAGGTGGCCGTCGCGTCGTGCCCGATGGACCGCCGCGGCGGCGAAACAGGCGCACGCGGGCCAGGTCTCGTAGCGCGAGAGCGCTGCGATGGCGAGCGCGCCCGCGCCCCAGGCGAGCGTGCGCGCGCCACCGGCACTGTCGCCCTTGGCCGCGAGCAGCGAGAAGACGCCCACCGCGACAAGCGGACCGGCGAAGCCCTCGGGAACGGGACACGCACCACTCCAGGCGGCCCAGGGCACGAGGCTCGCCGCCAGCGTCGCCAGGAGCGCCGCGCTCCGCGGGGCGCCGCTTCGCCGCAGCACAACGAAGACCATCGCCGATGCAAGGGCGCTCGCGACGAGGGCGACGCCCCGCGCCACCGCCAGTGACCGACCCAACACGAGCATCGCGCTGCCGGTCATCCAGAAGGGGAACGGTAGCCAGCTCGTTCCGCTCGGATCCAGCCGTGGTGTGTTCGCAAAGGTCTGCGCGATGACGACGCGCGCGTAGTCGTCGTCGGAGATTTGGCGGAACCCGAGTCGCAGGAGAAGGACCGAGACGAGTATCTTGAGCCCAAAGACGCCCGTGGCAAGCGCGACGTCGAAGGCCAGCGCCCTCGTGGCCGACGGCGTCACGAGCGGTCAGTGGCCCCGATCACTTCGCCGGGGCGGCGGGCGGCGTGTCGGTAGCCGGCGCCGCGGGTGTCTTGTCGCCCTCGGCGGGCGGCGTTTTCGACTCGGCAGGCGTCGACTCCGGTGCCGGCGTCGGCCCGACCGCACCCTTCGGCTCCGCAGCCTTGGGCTCGTCCTTCTTGGGGCTCAGCTTGCTTCGCTTGGCCTCTTCGACCTTTGCGCGCTCCTTGAGCTCTCGGTCGCCGGACGCCGAGCTGTACGCCAGCGAGACGCTCGTGAGCATGAAGATGCTGGCGCTGATGGCCGTCGCGCGCGTTAGGACGTTGCCGGCCCCGCGCCCACCAAAGACCTGAGCCGTCGCGCCACCGCCAAAGGCCGCGCCGAGACCACCGCCCTTGCCCTGCTGGAGCAGGACCACCAAGACGAGGAACAGCGACGTGATGACGTGCACGATCTGGAGAAGGGTCTCGACGATGGGCGAGTGCATGGGGAAGTCGTGGTCTTTCTTAGGGCTTTCGGCAGCTAGCCGCGATGGGCGAGCTCTTCGGCGGCCTTGGCGATAGCACCGAATGAAGCCGCATCCAAGCTCGCTCCACCAACGAGCGCGCCGTCGACGTTCGCGCAGGCGAGCAGGGCCGCGGCGTTTTCCGCCTTCACCGAGCCCCCGTAGAGGATTCGCGTCTGATCAGCCAGGGCAGGCCCCAGCAGCGCGCGGATCTTCGCGTGCACTTCCTCGGCTTCCGCGGGACCCGCGGTCTTCCCGGTTCCGATGGCCCAGACGGGCTCGTAGGCAATGGCGCAGGGGAGAGAAGCGGTCGCGGCGAGGTGAGGCAAGAACGCCTTCACCTGTCGTTCGACGACCTCGAGCGTCCTTCCGGCGTCACGCTCTTCGAGCGTTTCGCCGACGCATGCGATGGGCACTAGGCCCGCGGCGAGCGCGGCGCGCACCTTCTCGGCCACGATGGCGTCGGTCTCCCCGAAGTGTTGACGGCGTTCGCTGTGACCCAGGATGACCCAGCGGCAGCCCGCCTCTTTGAGCATGGGTGCACTGATCTCGCCTGTGAACGCGCCCGAGTCCTTCGCGTGCATGTTCTGTGCGGCGAGCGAGACGCTGCTGCCTTCGCACTCGTGCGCGATGGCAGCGAGCGCCGTGAACGGCGGCGCCACCACGACGTCGACGCGGCCTAAGCTGCGCGTCTGCGCCACGACGGACGCACCGAGCTCGACGCCCGACAGGCCGCCGTGGAACATCTTCCAGTTACCCGCAACGAGGGGCCTTCGCTTGCCGTTCATGAGGTTTTCTCGGCGCCCGCCGTCGGCGTGGCCGGCACGTTCGAGCGAAGAACCTCGATGCCCGGCAATTTCTTCCCTTCGATGAGCTCAAGGGACGCGCCGCCGCCGGTCGAGATGTGCCCCATCTTCGGTGCGATGGCTTCGCCGGCCGCGCGAACGGCGGCGGCGCTGTCGCCGCCACCGACGACGGTGAATGCGCCCGAGGCAGCCATAGCCTTGGCCGCGCCGAAGGTGCCCGCCGCGAAGGCCGCCCTCTCGAAGAGTCCCATCGGGCCGTTCCAGAAGATCGTCTTGGCCGTTGCGAAACGTTTCGCGAAGGCCTCGAGCGTGGCAGGACCGATGTCGAGGGCCATCGTGCCCTCGGGCATGGCGCCGACGGCGACGACATCCCCGGCCGTCGCGTCGAGGCTCTTGGCCACGACCACGTCGGTCGGCAGGAGCACATCGATCTTTCGTGACGCCGCCTTGTCGAGGATGGTCCGCGCCAAGGCGAGCTTGTCGTCTTCGATCTTCGACCTCTGCATCGCGACGCCGCGCGCCGCCAAGAACGTATTGGCCATCGCGCCGCCAATAACGAGCGCATCGATGCGCTCCAAGAGCGCCTCCAGGACCTCGATCTTGTCCGAGACCTTCGCTCCGCCGAGAACGGCCACGTAGGGCTTGTCGGGACCCGTCACGAGCTTGCCGAGGGAGGCGATCTCCTTTTCGAGGAGGAAGCCACATCCACGATCGCGCATGAGCTTTGGTAGCGCGTGAACGCTCGCGTGCGCACGGTGAACGCTTCCAAAGGCGTCGTCGACGTAGACGTCGGCGTAGTCGGCGAGCTTGCGAGCGAACTCCTCGTCGTCCTTCTCCTCTTCGGGATGAAAACGCAGGTTTTCGAGCAGCACGATCTCGCCGCCGCGAAGGTCGTAGATGACCTTCCTGGCGGCGTCGCCGAGGCAGTCCTCGGGCATCTTCACTTCCTTGCCGAGGAGCTCCGCGAGCCGCTCGCCAGCCGGCGCGAGCGAAAAACCTTCGGTCTTGCCGGGCTTGGGACGCCCGAGGTGGCTCGCGACGATGAGGCGCGCGCCCCGCTCGAGCGCATGCTTGATCGTCGGCAACGCTTCCTTGATTCGAGCGTCATCTGTGATGACCCCGTTCTCCAGGGGGACGTTGAAATCAACGCGTAAGAAGACGCGCTTGTTCTCGATGGGGAGCTCACGGATCGGGCGGATGCCGTCGAGGTAGGCCATGTTGTCCTCGGTCTCCGCTTACATCTTCGACGAGATGAGCTGCGCCAGCTCGACCATGCGGTTCGAGAAGCCCCACTCGTTGTCGTACCAGGCGAAGATCTTGGCGAAGCGATCGCCGAGGACGTGCGTCTGCGTGGCATCGAAGATCGAGGAGCGCGGATCGCCAATGAAGTCGCTGGAGACGAGCGGCTCATCGCAGAAGCCAAGGATGCCCTTCATGGGGCCTTCGGCGGCGGCTTTCATGGCCGCGTGGATGGCGTCCTTCGTCATGGGCTTCTCGGTCGTGAGCGTGAGATCGACGAGCGAGACGTCCATCGTGGGCACGCGGATGGCGCAGCCGTCGAACTTGCCCTTCAAGGCCGGCACGACCTCCGAGAGGGCCTTTGCGGCGCCCGTCGACGACGGGATCATGTTCTGCGCCGCCGCGCGTGCACGGCGAAGGTCGCCCTTGCGGTGCGGGATGTCGAGGATGGCTTGGTCGTTGGTGTACGAGTGGATCGTCGTCATCAAGCCGTGCTCGATGCCGAAGGTGTCCATCATGACCTTGGCGACGGGCGCGAGGCAGTTGGTCGTGCACGATCCGTTCGAGAGCAGGTGGTGCTTGCTGCCGTCGTAGTTGCCCTGGTTCACGCCGAGGACGATGGTCGCGTCTTGGCCCTTCGCAGGCGCGCTGATGAGGACCTTCTTGGCGCCCGCGTCGAAGTGCGCCTTGGTCTTCTCCTTGTCGGTGAAGAGACCCGTGCACTCGAGGACGAGGCTCACACCCATGTCCTTCCAGGGGAGCTTCGCTGGGTCTTTCTCCGCGAGGATCTTCACGGCGCCACGGCCAAAGTCGATGGAGCCCTCACCGGCGGTGCCACGGACCTTCGCCGTGCGGTGCACGGTGTCGTAGTTGTAGAGGTGCGCGAGGGTCTTGGGGTCGGTGAGATCGTTGATGCAAACGAGCTCCAGATCCTTCACGCCCTTTTCGGCGAGGATGCGGGCGATGCAGCGTCCGATGCGACCAAATCCGTTGATGGCGATCTTCGTGGCCATAAGCAGCTCCTCCGGTGCGTTTCTCGCCCCATCTTCGGGCGGGAGGCGGACCGTAGTCGTGGCCCCGGGGGGCGGCAAGAGCGGGCTTTCGCGGGGTGAACCTGGCACTTGGGCGCGTAGGTAACCACGCCCCGGTACACGGTGAGCGTCAACCCAGCGACCGAGCCGCTGCGATTTTCCCCCTTCTTATGGCGCGCGCCGAGCTGCCTACAGCAGCTCGACGCGCGGCAGGGCTCAATCGGCGGCGCTCAGAACAAGCAGAAGTCGAAGAAGGAGAATTTGCAGCCGCCTCCCCCACCCCCCACGCTCGGGCCGAACTGACGGTCCCATCGTGCGAAGTCGCCGGTCGTTCTGATCTCCATCGCTTCGGTCCAGCCACCCGTGCGACGATCCTCAATGTTCGAGGACTGCTCATGCCCCTCCCACTTCAGTCCTCCGCAGACAATCTCCAGCTCTGAGTCGGCGAGTTCATGCGTCATGCTCGTCGGGCTCGCAAACGCCGTGCCTGGCCAGTCCCTCGGAGATCCGACGCAATCGGTCAGAAACGCGGCAAGTGGTGGCTACCTTCGGCGACCACTCGCACGAGGCCTCGCTCGACGTCGGCAAGGTTGAGGATCGCTAGCAAGACCGGGGGCTGGCCCGTCGGAGAAGCGCGAGGCCTGACGTTACCGCCTACGCGACCCGTTAGCTCGTCGCCGGCTTGGGCGGGGTTGTCCCGAAGATGCTCGCGACCTTGCGCTTGTCCTTCTCCTTGCGCTCCTTGTCGGCGTAGGTCGGGATGATCACGCGCTCGCGCTTGGGGAGCTCACGCCCTTCGAGGAGCGCGACAAGCTCTTCGTGATCGAGCGTCTCGCGGTCCATCAGGGCCTTCGCGATGGCTTCGATGGTGTCGCGTTTGGATGTGAGCAGCTCAGTGACCTGATCGAACTGCACCTGGATGATTCGGCGCACTTCCTGGTCGATCTCGCGGGCCGTCTGCTCCGAGTAGTCGCTCTGTCGCTGGGTGAAGTCGCGCCCGAGGAAGGGCGAACCCTCATCGTGGCCGTAGGCCAGCGGGCCGAGCTTGTCGCTCATGCCGAACTCACACACCATCGCGCGGGCAATGTCGGTGACCTGGCGAATATCGTTAGCAGCGCCGGTGGTGAGCTTCCCGAAGAAGAGCAGCTCGGCGATTCGTCCGCCGAGACCCGCTTGGATCTGCGCTTCGAACTGATCTTTCGTTCGGCCCAGCACGTCGCCCTTGGGCAGTGGCATGGTGAGGCCGAGGGCGCGTCCGCGCGGGATGATCGTGACCTTGTGGACCGGGTCATGCTGCGCGTTGGTGAGCATCACGACCGCGTGGCCGGCCTCGTGGACCGCCGTGTTCCACTTCTCGTCCTCCGTCATGACCATCGAGCGGCGCTCGGAGCCCATCATGACCTTGTCTTTCGCGAGCTCGAAGTCGCTCATGCCGAGCGCGTCCTTGTCCATCCGCGCGGCGAGCAGAGCCGCCTCGTTGACGAGGTTTTCGAGGTCCGCTCCGGCGAAACCGGGCGTGCCGCGGGCAATGACTTCAAGGTCGACGTCGGGCGCAAGCGGCGTCTTCTTGGTGTGGACGCGGAGGATCGCCTCGCGTCCGCGCACGTCCGGGCGGCTGACGGTGATGCGTCGGTCGAAGCGGCCGGGGCGGAGGATGGCGGGGTCGAGTACGTCGGGGCGATTCGTTGCCGCGATGATGATGACGCCTTCGTTGGATTCGAAGCCGTCCATCTCGACGAGCAACTGATTGAGCGTTTGTTCGCGCTCGTCGTGACCACCGCCCAAGCCGGCGCCGCGATGGCGGCCGACGGCGTCGATTTCATCGATGAAGATGATGCAGGGAGCGTGCTTCTTCCCTTGTTCGAAGAGGTCGCGGACGCGGCTCGCGCCGACGCCCACGAACATCTCGACGAAGTCGGA
This sequence comes from Myxococcales bacterium, assembly GCA_016703425.1. Classification (NCBI taxonomy): domain Bacteria; kingdom Pseudomonadati; phylum Myxococcota; class Myxococcia; order Myxococcales; species Myxococcales bacterium. The sequence continues at coordinate 319,701 of JADJCA010000013.1, read as the reverse complement.
GCCGGAGATGCTGAAGAAGGGCACGCCTGCTTCGCCGGCGATGGCGCGGGCGAGCAGCGTCTTGCCTGTGCCCGGCGGGCCAATCATGAGCACCCCTTTGGGGATGCGACCGCCGAGTCGCTGGAACTTCTTCGGATCCTTCAAGAACGCGATGATCTCTTCGACCTCGTCCTTGGCTTCGTCAGCGCCGGCCACGTCGGCGAAGGTGATCTTGTTCTGCGAGTCGCTAAGCATCTTGGCCTTGGCCTTGCCAAAGCTCATGGCCTTGCCACCACCGGCCTGCAGCTGACGCATGAAGAGGAAGAACATCACGATGATGAAGACCATCGGGAGGAGCGTGATGAGCGTGCCCGACCACATCGGGTTGGCTTCTTCTTCTTCGAAGACGATGCGCGGCGCCTTGTCGGCTTTCTCCGCGGCGGTGGGCTTAAGCGACTCGAGGATCTTGCCGTCGGCGGCGGGCCCCTTGGTCTCCTTCTCGACGTAGGTCTTCGTGGTCTCGCTCGCGCGGACGCGGAAGAGGTACTTCCGATCCTTGATGGTGATCTGCTCGACGGTCCCGGCGTGGACTTCGTTGAGGAAATCAGACCAGCTGACGACTTGCTTGCTCGGCGGTGGCTGCAGAAACTGCCAAATCGCGACGAACATCAGGATCAAGAGGACCCAGAGCAGGAGCGTCTTGTGGGATTGCTTCACGATGACCTCAAAAGGACGCGGGGGCGCAGACAGGCGAGAAGAGGGAATGAAGGATGGAGCAAACGCCCCGACTTTATAGAACTACCACTGAACTTCCGGCTCATCCACACGACGTTCTGCGGATGAGCCGCCCACCGACTTGGGGACCTTGGGCGTCGCACTCACACCCACCAACCCGAACCGCTGGCCGAGTCGCTGGGCGCGTGACTGAGTTTTCGGTCAGTCCACGTTACAAGGTGCGCTCGCGAGGTGATGCCGACAAGGGCTGCGTCCCACGACGGGGCTGATTCTGCGGATCGCGAGGCGGATCAGAGCGGAAATTTCCCCCTGCTGTCGATCGCTCTTCACGATTCTTCACCTTCGAGATCGCGTGAGGTGCCGTGGTAGCGTCTCCGGCTGTCCATGACCGCGTCCTCCGCCCTCTGCACCAAGTGCGGCCTATGTTGCGATGGGACCTTCCTGGACCGCGCTCCCCTCGAGGCTGGCGAGCTCGACTGGGCGACGAAGCACCGGCTTCCGCTCCTCAGTCGCGGCGAGACGACAGGGTTCACACTGCCGTGCGTGTTGCTGAAGGAGCGCCAGTGCTCCAGCTACGAGACGCGCCCCGCCGTTTGCCGAGCCTACCAGTGCGAGCTGCTGAAGGGGGTCCTTGCGGGGGCCGTCGCGCTGGCCGATGCCGAGCGGCTCGTCGCGACGGTACAGGGGCTCGCGGCGCAAGTGCGGGCCGAAGGCCTGCTGGACAAGGCCGAGGCGATCTTTGGGCCCAAGACGGCGGAGCGCTCCGCTCAGGCGAGCGTCGACTGGCTGCTCAACCTTGGGGGCCTCAAGTCGTTGGTCGATCGTCACTTCCGGCGCCCGGAACCGACCGAGTCAGCGCGCGAGCCGTCGGGCTGAGCGGCCTTGCGCCGCGCCGGACGCCCTCGCGCCGCTTCAATACGCACGCTTTGGGTAGCCGCATCGAAGCGAGCGCTGAGGCCGCCCGGAAGCGCAATGCGGGTGCGTGAACTCTTTCGCGAGACCAGCGCGGCGAGGGCGTCGCGCGTCGCCCGGGGGAGGGGCAGGCTCTCGTCGGCGTCGTCGGACGGGTTCTCCTGCCGGTGCGCGATCATGTCGTCGGCCAGTCCGGTTAGGTGGCCGACGATGCCGGCGTCGAGGCTCTCCAAGAGCGGCAGGACCTCGCGGCGCACGCGCGTGCGCATGAAGCGTGGGTCGTCGTTTGATGGATCGTCAAAGTAGGGAATCGCGTGCCGCTTCACGTGCGCGTCGATGGCTTCGCGACCGGCGCGGATGAACGGCCTTAGGCGCATCCCATCGCGGGCGGGCAAGACCGCGAGGCCTTCGGCCGATGCGCCGCGCAAGATACGGAGGAGTACCGTCTCAGCTCGATCGTCTTGGTGATGGGCGGTCGCCAACAGGGCCCCTTTGGGCAACGCGGCGGCGAGCGCCGCGTGGCGCGCGTCTCGGGCGCGCGCTTGGAGGTTTCCGCCCCGCTCCACATCGACCCGCGTGATGCGAAAGGGGACGCCGAGGCTCTTCGCAAAGAGGCTCGCGCCCTCGAGCTCGCGGGCCGCGAAGGCTCGAAGGCCATGGTCGATGCCGTGGGCGCTCAGCGTGAAGCCGTGCTGAGGCGCCAGCTTCGCCAGTACCTGAAGCAGGGCCATCGAATCGCGCCCGCCACTCACAGCCACGCAGATCGACATCCCCGCGACCGGTCCACACTCGCCCGCGAGGGCGCGCCGCGCCAGCGTCAGGAGCGTCGGTGGGTGAGAGCCGCGGAGACCACCCGTCATGGTCCCGCGTCCGGCTCGCGCACCGTTCGACGATGCCGGAGGAGCACGACCGTTTCGACATGGCTCGTCTGGGGAAAGAGCTCGAAGACGTCGATGGAAGACACGCCGTAGCCGGCGTCGAGGAGCGTACCAAGGTCGCGCCCCAACGTCGGCGGATCACACGAGACGTAGAGAACCGAATCTGGGCGTGCTTTCGCGATCAGCGCCGCGGCCCCTTTGGCGCCGGTGCGTGGCGGGTCGAGGAAAACGAGGCGCGGGCGCTCGGCTCCACCGCGAAGGGGATACGTCTCCGCGTCGGCGGTGACGATCTTTGCGTCGAGGCCGCGTGCTGCCAGGTTTCTCCTCGCGGCGGACGTCGCCTCCGCGTCGGCCTCCACGGCCGTGACGCGCGCGCCCGTTCGCGCCAGCAGGCTCGTGAAGTTGCCGGCGCCGGCGAAGAGTTCGACAACGGAGGCCCCGTGGAGCGGAAGAGGGGCAAGGAGCTCGGCCACGCACCGGCCGAGGAGCACGTTGCCCTCGTCGGACGCCTGACCAAAGCCACCCGGGGCGAGCTCGAGCGGCGCCCCGTCGGCGCCGACCATGACCGGCGTCGGGCTCCCAAAGGTGGCCGGTCTCTTGGCGCCCTGCGTCCAGACGCGCGCGCCACCGAGGAGGCGCGCGTCGACGAGCGCTTGCTCGAGCGCCGCGAAGAACGTCGCTGGAAGCTCACCGGCGAACGTGAGATCGAGGACGACGCGCTCCTGCGCTGTGCCAGCGAGCATCGCCTCGCCGTAGCCGCTCGCGCCCTTCAACCAAGCGGCGAGGGCCCGACGTGTTTCTTCGATGGCCGGCACCAGCACACGGCACTCGCGCGGCGACGCGAGGTCGTGCGAGCCGGCGGCCCGAAAGCCAACGTGGACGTGGGGTGGCTTCTTCGCGTCGATGTGAAATCTCGCGCGTGACCGGTATCGGAGTTCCTCCGTGAGGTGGTGCTCCTTCACGGCGACGGTTTGGAGCGGCGGCGGGAGCGCGTCGCGCACCATGCCGAGGAGGGCCCTGCGGCGCGCTGCGGCGGCGATGTGCATCAGATCGCAGCCGCCGCAACGGTCAGCGACTTCGCACGGGGGAACCACGCGAGCGCCGCTCGACTGAATCACTTCAAGGACCACGCCGCGAGCGGGGCTGCGCGAAAAATCGACGTCAGCGCGGACCACGTCTCCCGGTGCGACGAGCGGGAGCAGGACCGCGCGCCGAACGCCGTTGGCGCTTGCGAAGGCGATTCCCTTGCCCCCGGCCACGACGTTTTCGACCGTGAGAGTGGCCAACACCGGCGGTACGCCTCGCTTGTTCATGGGAGCCACGCCACGCGATAGCGAAGGTTCGGCCCGCGAAGCAAGGGCCTTCTTGGGGCAATCAGCGGCAGGCGAGAACGGCCCAGCCGCCGACTTCTTCGCCGGCGTTGATGCGCTCGCCGGTCATCCACACGACGCCGACGCGAGCGCCCTCAGCGGCCACGGCAATGTAGCCGTCGCGCAGTTCGTTGAAGATACCGCCCATGAATTGTTTCACTCGAAAGTCGCGGGCCAGTGCCTTCTCCTTGAGGAGCTTCGGCTCGCCAGAGAACTTGTCGAAGGCGAGCACCGAGACGCCGTTCGTGAGCATCGACGCGATGTACATGCGGTCGCCGGCGAGCGCGACGTCGGCGGCGAGCGTTCGGCCCGTCTCATTCACGGGGACGCTGCCGGTCTTGAAGGCCGAGTCGCCGACGTTGAGAAGGTTGTATTGTACAGGCGCGTCGAGGCCGCCGCTCGAAAGGACCACGGCGCGCGCGCCCTGCATCGCCAAGGCGCCGAAGCGTCCCCGCAGCGCCGGCTCCACCATGCCGAGGGTTTGCGCGTTGTCGCGGCGCGCGACCTCGAGCCGCAGCTCCGGCGCGTCGATGTCGCTTGAGCCGCTGCCGCCATCGCCGCTGGGCGCGGCGCCTTCGCCTTCCGCTTGGACCAGGACCGCGATGGCGTCACGGCTCGCGGCGGCCCACGCTCGCGCGTGGGGCGGCGCTCCACCGACGGGCACCGGCGCGTCGGCACCGAACCCGGCCGCGCTGAGGACTTGGAGGTACGCCTGCTTGTCGACGACGTTGGCGAAATACCCGTTGTAGGCCAGCGAGTGATTCGTCACGACGTGTTGCTGCGCGGCCGTCCTAAGGGGCGGCGTCTTTGCCTCCGTGGCGGCGAAGTGAGCGTCGGGCAGGATCTGGAAGATGGAGACCAGCGCCGCTACGCACGTGGGCGCCCGCGGGACGACTGCGAGGCCGGTCTGGGCGTTGGGCGCATCGAAGAACAGGCCGAGACCTTCAGTCTGTGAGTCCTCGCTGCAGGCGCCCGGAATGTTGTAGCGGTTGTAGGGCAGGGACGTCCCTTCGTTGGCCTTCACGGGACCGCCGTCGAAGCCGACCTTCATGGTCGTCACGCGGTACTTGTCGCCGTCAATTTGGCTGTAGCCGATGACGAAGCCGTCGCTCACGGCGGATATGGCGGGCCGGCTCACACTCGACCCGCCGGTGCTCAAGGCCTCGAGCGGTCCGGCGCCGACCACCTCCAGGGTGCAGCCCTCGCCGACCGTCGCCGCCGTTGGCGCGGCCACGCACTCGGCGTCTTTGCAGGCTGAGCCGCTGGAACACTTGCCGCCCTTCACGGTCGCGGCCTTCAGGTTGATCGTGATCTCGTCGCTACCGGGGACGTCGATGGCCGTGCAGCCGGCGGCGAGCACTTCGCACTGGGAGTTGCGGGCCGTCGCGGCAAACGAGTAGGTGCCCTTGTCGAGGGTGAACGTCGGCGCCGCCCCTCCGCTCTCGAAGCCGACGCGCCGCAGAAGTCCGCCGCGCGGCAGCCCTCCACCAAGCTGACCGATGCTCGGGCACGTCTCCGACTTGTACGCGCCGACCTCGATCCATTGCGTGCCGTCCTTCGCTTCGCCGGGAAGGCGCAAAACGAACGAGACGTCGCTCGTCTTTGTGCACGATGGCGCGAGACCCGCTGGCGCCGCCAAAAGCAGCGCAAGGCCCACACCGCGAAGGACGCGCCGCCCCGCACCGGCTCCCAAGAGGCGCGGCGCGCGGAGATTCACTTCGGATCCATGTCGGCGCGGAGCATTTCGATGCCGTCGGCCTTCACGTAGACGGTCCAGGTCTTCTCCACGGCGGGGCTCTTGGTCCTCACGGTGATGCGATGTTCGCCGACGCGCAGGCGGACCCGCTCGATTTTCGCTCCGAGGTACGCGCCGTTGTCGATGACCTCATCGCAGTCGATGCCGCGGCCGCCGCGGCGACAGAACACCGAGAGGTACCCCATAGCCGTCGGCGTCGGCGCCGGGGCTGGGGGTCTGCGGTCTACCTTTGGCTCTGCTGGCCGTGGCGGAGTGGGTGGCGTTTGCGCGACCCTCTCCGCTGGCGGGGTCGGGGCCACGGGCGGCGGCGCGGGGGTAGGGGCAACGGGCGCTGGCGCGACGGCCGCGGTCGGGCCCGGCGGTGGCGTTGCGGTTGCGGGCACGGGCGCCTGCAACGCGCCCTGGGGCCGCGGAGCGATGGCCGTCATGAACGAATTGCGAGCGGCGCCGAAGGGCCCCCCGCCGGCGACGGGGCCCGGCTGCAGCCGCACCTCTCGGCTTCCCGAGGGTTTCGCGAAGAAGACGTAGAGCACGCCGACGAAGGTCAAAGCCACGACGCCCGAGGCCACCGCCACGAGCCAAACGGGCAAGCCGCGACGTCGGTTCTCCGGCGGCACGGCGACACGCGGCACCGTCGGCAACAGCATCTGCGGACCGGCGGGACCCACCGTGAGCGACGGCGCGACGAGCGGCATTGTTGGCTGCTGCGCAAGGAGCGGGGCGAGCGGCTGCGGAAGCGACTCCGAGGGCGCCGGTCGCGTCTCGTCGAACGCGAGAGGATTGAACGCCCCCTTGTTGCCGTTGCTGCCGCTGCGCGGTGCTGACTTCGCCAGGTCGGCGGGACGGCCCGCCGCCGGGAGGGGCTTGCCTTGCTGCGCCGCCGCAGCGCCGCCGGCCTCGACCTTCGTCGTCGTGATGATGGTGTCGTCGTACTCCTCTTCGGTGCCGGGATAGTCGGCCTCGATGGGGGCGTCGTCCATGATCGTGGGGCCGTCTTCGTAGTAGGCCTCACCGCTGCCGGTGCTCGCGTTCAACTCCGGGGGCTTCGGCGCGCCCGGGGAAGAGGGCGCTGCGATCGGCGGTGGCCGTGGGGCCGTCGCGGCCTGCGACGAGCCGGTCGGCGGGTGAGCCGACTTGATGGGGACCTGCGGCACGCGCGGCGGTGGTGCGCCGGCCGCGGGGCGCGGCGCGAGCGGTCGATCGTTCGACGACGGCGGACCTGCGTTCGTGGGCACCACGAGCAACGCGCTCTGCGTCTCGACCTTTTGCCCCACGTCGAGGTTGATCGTCTGCGTGACCTCGGCGGCCCACCGCAGGTGCGCGTCGCGCTTCTGGATGCGCTCCGCGAAGATCGATTGCATGTAGCTCGCAACTTCATCGCCAGCGATGAAGAGGCCGCGCCGCATGAGGAGTCCCTGGAGCGCGCGCGAGAGCTCGCGAGCCGTGCGGAAGCGGTCGTCGCGCTTTTTCGCGAGCGCCTTGAGGACGATCTTCTCGAGGTCGAGCGGGTAGCCGCGCACGATGGTGCTCGGCTTTGGCACGTTGCACTCTTGCACCTTGGCGAGCGTGTCGAGATCGCTCTCCATGCGGAAGAGTCGCTTGCCGGTTGTGAGCTCCCAGAGAACGACGCCGAGGGCGAAGAGGTCGGTGCGGCGATCAATCTGCTCGCCGTGCACTTGCTCCGGCGACATGTACGCGATCTTCCCCTTGAGGGTGCCGTGCCGCGTGTTCGACATTCGGGTGAGAAACTTCGCGATGCCGAAGTCGACGACCTTCGTGCTGCCGTCGTACGTGACGAAGAGGTTGTGCGGCGTCACGTCGCGGTGCACAAGCTCGAGCTTCTCGCCGTTCTTCCCTTGGAGCTCGTGGGCGGCGTGCAGGCCCTCGGCGGCGTCCGCGATGATGCGGCAGGCGATCTCCGGCGGCATGGGCGCGCCGAGCTCGTCGGTGCGCCGCATGAGTTCGCGGAGTGGCTCGCCGTGGAGGTACTCCATGGCGATCCAGTACGAATCTTGATGCTTCCCGAGCTCGATGACCGCGGCGACGTTGGGGTGCGAAATCAGAGCGGCGACGCGCGCCTCGTCCAAGAACATTTGGACGAAGCTCTCGTCTTCGATGAGGTGCGAATGGATGCGCTTGATGGCGACCCAGCGCTGGAACCCGCCAGGCCCGTCCATGCGGGCGAGGTGCACGCTCGCCATGCCGCCGATGCCGATCTCGTCGACGACGCGGTAGCGTCCGAGAAAATACGTGCCGGCGCCCGGATCTCCGGAGGAGGCCGCAGACGTTCTCGGATCGTGAACCAACTCGTGCCCCTCTCTTCGCGTCCCGTGTCGTTGGAGAATAGCCTGGATCCGTCCTTATTGGACCTTGATGCCCGTAACGGCGATCTGGTCTGACGGACGGAGCACAAAATAGTAGAGCGCTCCCCCGCCGGCCGCGAGCGCGACGCCGCCCAGCACATAGGGCCAAGGCGTCTGCCAGAAGCTGCGCTTGGGCTTGTCATCGGCGGGCGCCAGAACCGCATCGCCTGGGGATTTTCCGCCTTCCACCGCCACGCGTCCCTCGGTCGCCACGAGCTCGTTGTCGCGACCGTCGAGCCCGACCAGCCGGACAGCCAGGCTCGTCTCGCCAGTGACCAGCTTGCCGGGCACCATGAAGCTCATCTCCGGACCGGCCGGCTGATCGCTCGAATAGGTGCGGTCGCTCAGCCGGTCGGTGACCGAGATCGCGACTTTGGTGAGGATCGCCGAGAAGGTGGGATCCATGCGGACGGGCACGTCGAAGGTCTTGCCGGCCGGAACGCGCTTCGGAAACGTGGCCATGAGCTCGAGGCGGCCCAGCGACGCCTGTTGCTTCTTCGCGGAGTCGGCCAATAGAGACGCCTTTTTTCCCGCTTCTGTCGGCGTCTTGAACGTTGGCTCGATGAGCGCGGCCTGCCGAAAGGCGACGAGCGCCGCGTCTTTCTTGCCGAGCACCGCTCGTGTGGACCCGAGGTGCACGTAGACGTCGAGGGTGTCGGCGCGGTTCAAGCCGCCTCCCTCCAGGGCCTCGTTGAAGAGCGTTTCGGCGGTGTCGAAATCGCCGCGGCTCCAGGCCGCAACGGCGCGCTCCCGCACGCCCTTCGACCGTGCCGCCTGGGCGTCAACGCGCGCCGGCGCGCTCAGCATCGCCGCAAAGGCCACCATCGCTAGCGCAGCGCGAGCACCTCGCGCGGGGTCACGGCCACTTCGACGTCGCGAAGAGGGCTCGGAGGCGCCGCTGGTCGTCAGAGAAACACCCACACCGTCGAAGACGAAGGTTATCGGTCGCAAGCGGCCGTCGCAAGGAACCACACGGGACCCCTCGCTCGCGGCGGCTCAAGGAAACCGCTGGGCGGGACGTCCACGCTCGAAGGTGAAGCGAAAAGAGCCCTTGAGGTGACCCCGGCAGCGCGGTGGTGGTCCGAGGCCGCCGGGGCATATCTCGCGCGGCTCGGCGAAGTACAGATCGAAGGTGGCCTCCGTGAGGCGCTTGGTCGCGTCGGGCTCTTCCGGGATGCCGTTAAATAAGTGTTGGAACGTGATTTGACTCTCTGCCGTTCGAACCGGCGGTGCCGTCGAGGTGGCGGTTGCCCGGCAGATAGGTGGCGGCGCTGGCGTCAGCTCGCACGCCCCGTCGCTGCCCACGGCGACGGTGCCAGCGTAGAGCGCCACGTTCTGCGTCTTGCACGTTCGCTGCAAGTAGAGGGCGATGTCGATCAGTGCCGGGCTCGGGTCTGCCTCGAGGGGCACGTCGGGCGGCGTCACGTTCGACGGAATGCGCACAGGAAGGGGGCGGCCCAGCAGGCCCGGGCTCGAGGCGCTCGGCAAGATGGCGTCAAGGTTGCGCACGAGAATGTCGAGGCCGTCGCTGTAGGTCGTGTAGTCACCGCCCTCCTGAATGCGGAGTTCGACGCTGTTGCGAAACGGCACGCCGGCGAAGAAGTCTGGCTCAAGGGTGAAGTTGCCGGACCAGCAATCGGGCACGTTCAGCGTACCTTCGGCGCCCCCCACCCCCTCGCCGACGGAGCATGCGACGCCTGAGCCCGCCGCCAGCGCGGTCACGAGGGCCACACCCAGGAGAGATCTCTTCTTGCGGGATCCGTTCCTTGCGATCATGGAACCGGCGGAGCGTAGCAGCTCGCTGGCGGCGTCGTGGTGCCAGACGGCGTGTGGAGCGCTAGACCCCGCAGACAATCTAAGGGCCTAGTTCCCGAGCGCTTCGGCGATGCGTCCGCCACCAAGGACCCGATCGCCTTCGTAGAAGACGGCGATCTGGCCTCGTGCGACGGCGCGCGTCGGCGCGTCAAAGTCCACGCGCACGCCGATCGGATCGCGGGCGATCGTGCCCGCAGCCCCCCCGTGCCGGTAGCGCACGCGAATGCGGGCCGCGCGCGGCAGGGCGACGCCGCTTGCGAGGTGCACGTCGTCGAGGCGCGCGCCCCTTGCGAGGAGCGCAGTCTCGCTTCCGAGGCGCACCGTCGCCGACTCGGGGTCGATGGCCGCGACGTACGCTGGGTCGCCGAGGGAGACGCCCAGCCCCTTGCGTTGGCCGACGGTGAAGCGATGAATCCCGGCGTGCATCCCCACGGTGCGGCCGTCGGCGTCGACGATGGGGCCCGGTCGCAATCGCCCTTTGGCGCGCTCTTCGACGAAGCTGGCGTAGGCGCCGGAGCCTTCGCCAACGAAGCAGAGCTCCTGGCTCTCTCCCTTGGTAGCGCCCGGCAAGGCGAGTGCGACGGCCTCCGCTCGGACCTCGGCTTTTCCGCTCTCACCGAGCGGAAAGACGAGTCGCGCGAGCCGCTCCTGGGCCGTCGCGTAGAGAAAATAGCTTTGGTCCTTGGTCTCGTCGCGGCCCGTTGCGAGAACGCTTAGGCCGCCCTCGTCGAGAAGGATGCGTGCGTAGTGTCCCGTGGCGACCTTCGCGCAGCCGAGCCGATCGGCGATGGCGAAGAGCTCCCCGAGCTTCACCCCTCGGTTGCAGCTTGTGCAAGGGCTCGGCGTTTCACCGCGGAGGTACGCGTCGACGAAGGGCTCAACGACCGTCTCCAAGAAGAGCTCGCGCCGATCGAAGGTGTAGTGCGGAAAACCCAAAGCGTCGGCCACGCGCCTCGCGTCGTATTGGTCTTCCGGCGCGCAGCATCTCCCGTGGGAGCCCTTTTGACCTTCGTCGGGGTAGTCCCAAAGGTGAAGGGTAGCGCCCACGACCTCATGGCCGTCGCGCAAGAGCCGCGCCGCCGCGACGCTCGAGTCGACCCCTCCGCTCATGGCCACGAGAACACGCACGGCGCTTCGTATAGCGCAGCCATCGGAGGCTGGAAACGCGAGACGGCGGGCGCATCCGCGGCGCGGCCACCGTTCACTGCCCCTGGAGGACGGTTCGCACGGCGTTGGTGCTGCGCTCGACGAGCCGCGATGAGAGGTCCACCGCCTCCGCGTACCGGTAGATGCGTGTTTGCAGGGTGAGCAGCTCGAGCGGCGAGGCGTCGCGGCCCATGGCGAGGGTTTGGCCGATGGCTTTCTCTCCGGCGTCGACGGCGCCAGCGACTCGGGCGAGGGTCCGTGCGAAGGAAGGGCCCGAGGTCGAGGAGCTGGGTGCCTGCGGCGCCCGCGCCGGCAGGCGGCCGGAGGCCTCGCTGGAGGGCGCGACGGGGACTGTCTCGATGCGGCTCAGCGACATGGAGAGCCCTTCGGCGCTACCGCTCGAGAAGTTGCGTCGCAGGGGAAAAAAGTCAGCCGTTGGACAAGAGCTTCTTCGCGTCTGCCGCCAGCGAGACCATGGCCCGCGCGTGGAGGCGACTGGCCCACGATTTCGAGAGTCCAATCTCCCGCGCCGCTTCGTCGACCGTGACGCCGTCGAAGTAGTGCCGCTCTAGCAAGCGCCGCTCCGCTTCGGGTCGCGCCGCGATGAGGGCGCGAAGGGTTTCGAGTAGGCGCTTTTCAGCGACCGCCTCCTCTGGATCGAGGCCCTCGTCGACGACGTAGGCCAGCCCTTCGCTCGACGCGGCCAGGAAGCCAGCGGCCATCGCCATGGCCATGCTCTGCAAGGTCTCCTCCACGCGGGCGTCGCCGACGGCGCTGTTCGGCGGTGGGCTCGTCGCGTCGTCCTCGACGCGTCCTTCTTGCACGAGGTCGGCGGCGCGGAGCGCGCGGAGCCGTCGGTAAACTTCTCGCGGCAAGCCGCCGCTTGCCCGGAGCCCGTCGAGCATCGCGCCCCGCGTGCGAATGGCCGCCCACTTGCGGAACGGAACGCCCCGCTCCGGATCGAAGGCCAACGCGGCCGCGAAGAGCCCCTCGCGACCGGCCGCTTCGAGCTCGGCCAAGTCGAGCCGCGGGCTCAGTTGGCGGCGCACTTGCTTGGCGATGATCGGAACGAGGTCGAGCGAGTCGCGGACCAGCGCCTCGATCTCCTTGTCCGTCGCCCGGGGGGGCCGAGTCATGCCTGACGATCGGAGGGAGCCTCTGCTTCTGTCAAGTCGTGACGTAAGAAATCTCGCGCCGGGCGCGCCGCGCATCGAACGGCCGATTGTTACGCGAGTCCGCGAAAGCTCACGCGCGCCGCACGACGAGCGGTATACCTGCTGTCGTGCGGCGGCGGGGCGACATCGAGATGCCGGAGCGGGCGACGACACCGGGGCCCGCTTACACGGCGTGGCTGCGGTACCTGCAGTCCTTGGCCGACGACGGCGATTGCGCCGTTGCCGCGTCGCTCACCTACAAGAGCCTCCCGGTTGCGGCGCGTACGGCATGGCTCGACGCGCTCGACGAGGATGCAGCTCGCCTCGAAGCTCCGGCCTTCGCCCTCTACGCGCCGCTCTTGGCCGTCGAACACGACGCCGAGCTCTGCGCTCGCATTCGCGAGGCCATCGGTGAGCTTCCCCGCTCCGACCGCCCGCCGGAGGCGCTCGCGGGCGCCGACGAGGCGTCGGGGATGCGGGTGGCGGTGCTCGTGCGGCCTGCCTACCTCGAGTTCATCGACATCGTGGCTTGTCGCTACACGCTCGGCTCTGGCATCAGTCGCGCCGTCCACGAACCGATGCGCCGTCAGGGCGAACTCCCAACGGTTTGGGATGGCGTGGCGTTGCGAACGGCGCCCTTTGACGACGTCATCGAGGAGCTGGCGCACGCCATCTTGGCCGACGCCCGGCTCGGTCGCGCCCCCAACGAAGCGCTCGTGCCGTTCGCCGACTTGTTCGGGTGGGGAGCGCCCCCGTGAGTGTCCGGCGACTTGCGGCGGCGCTATCGCTGCTGGCGCCCTTCGCGTGCGGGCCGTCGCGACCTCGAGACGCGGTGAGCGACATCGGCGTCTCGCGGAGCCCTGAGCGGGCGGTGCCGCTCTACGCCTTCGAGTCGCTCGACGCGCGTCGCGTGAGCTCACAGGCCTTCGCGGGCAAGGTCGTCGTGCTGGCCTTTGTCGCGACGTGGGACCTGCCGAGCCAGGCGCAGGTCGCCTTTCTCGTGGAGATGGCACGCCGCGATGGCCCCTCCGAGCGGATCGCCTACGCGGCGGTTTTCCTGCAAGAGGGCAAGGATCGAGAGCTCATCGAGGTCTATCGCACAACGCTCGGCATCAAGTTCCCCGTGGCCGTCGCGGACCGCGGGACGCTCTCCGGCGCCGGGCCCTTCGGCGACGTTCAAGCGGTGCCTACGGTGGTCGTCCTCGACAAGTCGGGGCACGTAAGGTTTCAGAAGGTCGGCCTGGCCAAGCCCGACGAACTCCGTGGGGCCATGAGCCTCGATTGAGCGATCGCGGCCTGCACGCTGCTCGCTAGGGCGCAAGCCGTGCCAAGCGCCTGATGAGCTCGGGCTTGACGACCTTGCCGAGGGCGTTGCGCGGCAGCTCCGCGAGGAGAATTACGTCCTTGGGACACTTGTAAGGTGCAAGTTTGTGTTTGACGTGCTCGCGCACGGTGTTTGCGTCACACTCGGATTCGCGGCCCTCGGCGGGCACGATGCACGCGACGACCCGCTCACCCCACCGCGGGTCGGGTACGCCCACTACGGCGACAGCGGCCACGGCGCCGAGCTCTAGGATGATGCCCTCGATCTCTAGGGCGCTGAGTTTGTAACCGCCGCTCTTCAAGATGTCGACGCTCGTGCGGCCGAGGACGCGGAACGCGCCGCCCGCTGCCGTGTCGCGCAGCACCGTGTCGCCGGTCCGAAACCACGGCGCGCCGCCAAGCGGATCAGCCACGAAGGCCTTCCGGTTCTCCTCCTCGCGACCGAAGTAGCCGCCGAAGACGCTCGGGCCCCGGATCCAGAGCTCGCCCGTATCGGAGTCGACGCCGGCGTCGTCAACGACGCGCGCCTCGACGGTGGGCAGCGGAACGCCGCAGAACCCTCGCCGTCGCTCCTCCGGTGCCAAGGGATTCGTCAGGCCCACGCCGATCTCCGTCATGCCGAAGCGCTCCAGCGGGATGCTCCCGGCGATGGCCTCCCACGCATCGGCAACTGGCACGGGGAGCGCTGCGCTGCCGCTCGTGGCGAGGCGGAGTCCTCGCGCCCCCTCGCGCCACCGCGTTTGCGTTGCGCCATCGGCCGCGTGGAACGCCTCCACGAGCCGCGTGTACATGGCCGGCACCCCCATGAAGACGCTGACCTGAGCGAAGCTGTCCCACACGACTCGGGCGTCGAAGCGCGGCAGCATGCGAACGCTCGCTCCCGAGCCCAGCGCCGTCATGAGCGCGATGACGAGGCCATGCATGTGATGCAGCGGAAGCGCGTGGAGGAGCACGTCGGCTTCAGAAAACGCCCAAGCGTCCCTGAGGAGGCGCTGCTGCGTCGCCAGGTTCTCGTGCGTTAGGATCGCTCCCTTCGGGCGTCCCGTCGTTCCGCTCGTGTAGAGCTGGAGCGCGTCCTTGCGAGCTGAAGGAGCCAGCGGACCTTCCCCTGACGCGCCACTGGAGAGGTCCTCCAGCCTGACGACGCGGCGCCCGATCGCCGCTTCGCCGAGGTGCGCCAGGAGTGCCGATTCCGTGAGCACGAGCCCCACGCCGGCGTCATCCAACATGGCGCGCATCTCGGGCGGCGGATGCAGCGGCGAAAGCACCACCACGCAGGCGCCGAGCCGCAGCAGCGCGAAGAAGGCGCTTACGAACTCTGCGGTCGGTAACAGAAGGAGCGCCACGCGGTCGGCGGGCTGCACCGCGCGGGCGCCGAGCGCTCCAGCGATGCGTTGGCTTCGCTCGGCCACGTCTTCGTAGCGGTGCGCTCCGCTGGCGTCGACGATGACGCTGCCGGGCCCTACGCGCAATCCGAGTTCCATGCGCCTCCATACCGCCGCTCGTCGTCGGAGGCGAGCCGGGGGAGGGCACACCGACTAGCGCGTTTCGGGGGCGCCGCGGCCTACTGCACCATGCCGAGGATGAACGCGAATGCCGGCACCAGCACCTCTTCTGGCGACGCACCGCCCTGGTGCGCCTCGCCGCGCGCGTCCAGGAAGAAGCCGTGGTCGCCGAAAACGAAGAGCAGCGTGCGCGCCGGCAAGGTCGCGGCGTGTCGCACGATGGCTTCCGCGGCGCGTCGCGCGAGGGCAGGGAAGTGACCGGCCGTCTGCGCTTGCGCACCGCCTTGGCTCTCGCGGACGCCGCTCTCGAGCAAGTCGAGCTTCAGGATGTCGCGCGAGCCGAGGCGCACGCGGCGCACGATCTCGCCGGTGCGTCCGCCGAGCGCGTCGCCTTCGGCGGTGTCGTTGGAGGGCATCTTGAGTCCGTCGATGCCTCGAGCCAGCCCTGCTAACTGACGCGGCGTCGTGGACGGCAGCGCCGCCAGGAGAAAGCCTTCGTCAGCGAGCATGGCTTGGGGGCCGAGGCGCACGGCCAGCGTCTCGCGCACGAGCTGCCCCAGGTCGTAGCGCATGCCATCGACCATCAGGAGTTGAACCGACCGCGCCCCATGAAGTCGCGCGATGCGGCCTGCCACCTCGGGTGCGTCGAGGACGAGTCGCGGACGCTTGCCCGTGACGACGAAGGTGGGAAACGCCTCCGAATAGCTTCGCGCGAACGTGTGGCGGAACTCGTCGGCGCTCTCCTTGGCGCTCGCGTCCTCGAGGCCCAGCTCCAGGGCTGTGCGAAGGGGCATGTAGTGCTCGGCGAAGAGGCGCTCGAACTCCGCGAGCGGCTGCGGTCCGCGTGCCGCATCAAGCGCCGCCGTGTGCGTGTGCCACGGCGAGCGCGGCGCGACTGTCGGCGCCGGGGGACGCTGAACCACGCGGGCCTCGGCCGCCTCGACGGCCTTCGCCACGGGGAGGTAGACGTGTTGTTCGACCTTGGGAGCGATGTCGGCCGGCGCAGAGATCGGGGTCGAGGTCGAGGTCGAGGTCGGGGTCGAGGTCGAGGTCGAGGTCGAGGTCGAGGTCGAGGTCGAGGTCGAGGTCGGGGTCGGGGTCGGGGTCGGGGTCGGGGTCGGGGTCGAGGTCGAGGTCGAGGTCGAGGTCGAGCTCGCAGGCTCGGCGGGCGGGGCGGCCACGAGCCGCGTTTCGCTCTGCCCGACCGTCGCGTCCCGCAGCACCTCCACCAGTGGCACCGGGGCGCGGAAGACCGCGAGGGTTTCGTCTCGCGCTTCAAGGAGCACCGCCAGCCGATCGTTCATCCTCGAGAGCGCCGTGAGCGTCTCGCCGTCTTCCGGCGCCAAGACGCCGCCCGTCTCCCCAAGCCGCGTTTCACCAAGCCGCGCGAGCGGGCCAAGCGAGGCGAGCACGAGCGCGAGACCGCGCTTGCCGATGCGGTGCGCACGAAAGAGCCGATCACGAATTCGGTCTTCGACGCTTCCAAAGTCGCCCATCCCTGGTGGCGGTGCAGCGGACTCCACGAGCAGCGCGTCGCACGCCGTCAGGATCGCGTCGGCGAGTCGACCTCGCATCAGCGGCGAGGGGCGAAGCTCGACGACGGCCCAGCCTGCGTTGACCAACGCTGTCACGCGCGCGACGCGCTCGTCTCCCGAGCCAAAGCTCACGCCGCCTGACGCCGCCGTCGGTTGCGATGCGTGTTCCAGGGTGCGTGGCCACACGGGCGCGTGAATTCGTGCGTCCATGGGCACCGCGGGCAGAACTGGCTGACCCATAGCTCTCTCCTACGAGGTGGGCGCCCGTGTGGCCCACTTTTCGGTGCGCGTGCATGAGGCGTTGACCCGTGAGTCTGGGTCCCTATGATGGGTGGAACGTTCCTTTCTGTTCGGTTCGTGAATGCGGATCCATGAATCCCGGATATCTCGAACCCGGGAGGCAAACGGTCGTTCGGTGTGCACGCCGGGCCTCCACTTCGGTGGCGGATAACTCGGAAGCCTGAAGCGCGGCCCTCGCTTCCCACCTAGCCGAGTGGCTAGGGGTTCATGATCCCGCACACGGCCAGGGCGGTTTGGAACGTTTCTTTTTGTCGGTTTGGAGCGTTTTTGACGGGCTCTTCGCGCGAACTCTCACCGAACCAGTTGTGGTATACGAGGCCTCGATGGCTACTGACCTCAAAGACGACCCGACCCGCGCTGAAGAAGAGTGGGATGCCCGCAAGTTGGCGACGCTTGGCGTCGTGACGATCCTCATCGTGCTGGCGATCCTCTACAAGATCAGCCCCTGAGATCGGACTTCAGGCGCTCGCGCCGTTGCCCAACGCAGCCGGGCCAAAGGGGGGCCTGACGCGCGCCGATGAACTTTCGTTAGCTCGCCGGCGTTACGTTTGCGGCATTTTTCCAGCGCGCGGATGCGGCGTGCTGTTGCCGAGCGAGCACCTTCCTTGCGCCCCAGGGAGCCTGCCACGCTAGGCTGCAGCCGTGGACGAGCTGCTCCCCGTTCTCGTTGCGTGGGTGGAGGACGGCGCCCCGCTGACGAGCACCGTGAAAGCCGCGCTCGCTGGCGAGGTCGCCTTCCTGCCGCTTGAGCAGCCTCCCTTCGAACAGACCACGCACATCCTCGAGGTTCACGTCGCCGGAGCGACGGTGCCGTTCGTTCTCCTGGCAGAGCCTGTCGGGTTCGCCAAGGGCGGCCAGTTCCCACTGCAGCTGCGACCCTTTGACGAGGAGCAACGTTACCGTCTCGAAGCGGCGCTCGCCGTCGGTGACTCGGCTGAGCGGTCCAGCGACCGTCTCAGCAGTCTGCCACCGCCGCCGTCGGCGGCCGACATCGCGAAGGTCAGCGCGAAGCCCGCGCCCGATCCGCTGGTCGGGCGAACGCTCGGCGGCGGCAAGTTCCGCATCGACCAACTCCTCGGCAGTGGTGCCGCGGGCCGTGTCTACCGTGCGCTCCACCGCGATCTCCAGAAGGCTGTCGCCGTAAAGGTTCTTCACCCGTTCTATCAGTCCGACGCCGACTACGCGTCACGCTTCCAAGGCGAGGCGCTCGCCGCGAGCCGCATCGACCACCTGAATGTGCTCCGCATCCTCGACTTCGGGCAAGAGCCGACGGGCCTGCTCTACATCGTCATGGAGTTCCTCGAAGGCCGGGATCTTCACGAAGTCATCGAACAGGAGGGACCGCTGTCGCTCGGGCGACTCGCGCCCATCGCCATGCAGATCTGCGCCGGCCTGTCAGTGGCCCACGACACCGGTATCGTGCATCGAGACATCAAGCCCGAAAACGTGATCCTCGTGGCCGGCGTTGACGACGACGGCAAGGCCGCGGAGGTCGCCAAGGTCTGCGACTTCGGCATCGCCCAGACCCGTGTCGCGGGGGCAAGCGCCGACGACAGGGTCATCTGCGGAACGCCCGAGTACATGTCGCCCGAGCAGTGGCAGGCCGCGGAGCTCGACGCGAGGACGGACATCTACGCGCTCGGCGTGACGCTCTACGAGATGGCCACACGCTTCGTGCCGATCACCGGAGAAACCCAGACCGAGGTCTTCACGCGCGCACTTACCGACGAAGTGCCTCCGCCGTCGCTCTACAACGCTGACCTCGACCTTCGCCTCGACGCGATCATTCTCAAGTGCCTCGCCAAAGACCGGCGCGAGCGTTACGCGTCAGCGCGCGAGCTTCGGACGGCGCTGCGTGCCCTCGTCGAGCCGGCAGCCGACGGCGCGCGCCGCGAGCGGCGTCGCGAGATGCTCGACGCCCAGAAGGCGCTGCCCCTCGAAGATCCACAAGCTGGCTTCACCGAGTTCTTCGTTGCCATCGCGTCGGCCGTCATGCGCACGGGTTACTACGATTGGAACTATTGGGAAGCCGGCACGGCGCTCGCGCGCCTCATGTCGGCGGCGGAACGGGTGCTCGATCATCGGGGCGAGATCTCGTTTTCGCGGCGTGACGTCGCGGGCGCCGTGACCTTCACGTTGGTGACAGGCACCGGTGAGGTGAAGGAGCTCAAGAAGGCCGTTCCCGCCTCGGTCTACGAGCTCTACGCGGAGAAATTTGGCGACGTCTTCGTGCGACGAAACGTCGTCTCGCTGGTCGTCCGAGACGGCGTTCCGGAGGAAGAGCTCTCGGACGCCGTCGACCTCCTCTCGGGACCCGAGATCCCGGCGGAGGAGCTCCGCGCCAAGTTCCTGGCCCGCGGCTTCTCGGAAATCTCGATCCTCTTCGTCGCCGACCTCTTGGGACGCAAGCGCAAGCTGCCCTGGCAGGTTGACCTTTGTGTCTCGCGGCTGGCGCGCGATCTCCGTGCCCTCCCGCTCTTGCGTGGCATGGCGGACAGCGAGCGTCGCGCCTTGCGGACGCAGATGGTCGGCGACGTGCTCCGCGTCGTGACCAAGGTGGAGCAACTGCGCGTCATCCTCGACAACGCCGATCTCATCGCCGCGGAGGCGAGCCACGACGACGCGCTCAGCGCCGAGCAGGTGGTCGATACCGTCGTTCAGGCGCTGGCGCCGCGTCCCGCCGTGGCGCTCGCGCAAGTCCTGCTCGCGGAGTTGGCGGCGCCGCCGACAGCGGAGCCTCGGGTGGGCGCAGCGACGCTGCTCACGCCGTTTGCGGCGCGCTTCGTCCGCGAGCGTACCGAGGAGTCGGACGCGCTTCTTCGCCAGCTCTACGAGCGCAGTGTCTTGACGCTGCAAGATCTCCCGAAAGATCTCCAGCTCTGGATCTTCGCTGAACAGCGCGCCACGAGTCTCGTGGCCGACAAGGCCGG